>SOJG01000010.1 GCA_004375885.1 Dehalococcoidia bacterium | reverse complement strand
CATTATGTTGAGTTTGCCAGAAGGCGCAATATACTTATGACCGGGGGCAGCGATTGTCACCAGAAACCGCTCCTCATGGGCACATTGGATATACCTGATTGGGTTGCTGAGCAGTTCAGTTGAAGCCAACTTTCGGAGGCAGAAAGATGAATCATTATGATATAAAGGAATCCTCCCTGGCCGAGGAGGGCAAGTCTCGCATTGATTGGACCGCCAGAGAAATGCCAGTCCTGAGACTGATAAAGGAGAGGTTTGGCAGGCAAAAGCCGCTGGCGGGAGTGCGTATTTCTGCTTGCCTCCATATCACTGCGGAGACGGCCAATCTGGCCCTGGCTCTAAGAGAAGGTGGTGCTGAAGTCGTCTTATGCGGCTCCAATCCTTTGAGTACCCAGGACGACGCAGCGGCCGCCCTGGTTGACTATGGCATTCCGGTCAACGCCATAAGGGGTGAAGATCACGAGACCTACTACCGCCATATCGTCACCGCCTTGGAGCATAGGCCCCAGATTACCATGGATGACGGAGCCGACCTGGTTTCCACCCTGCATAGGGAATATGCCGGGCTGGCTGCCAATGTCATCGGCGGCACTGAAGAGACGACCACCGGGGTCATCAGGCTGAGGAACATGGCCAGGGCGGGTAAACTGACTTACCCCATTATCGCCGTAAACGACGCTCGAACCAAGCATTTCTTTGACAACAGATACGGGACGGGGCAGAGCACGATTGACGGCATTACCAGGGCTACCAACATACTCTGGGCAGGGAGGAAGGTGGTTGTTTGTGGTTATGGCTGGTGTGGCAAAGGGATAGCCAGGCGGGCTCAAGGGCTCGGGGCCCACGTTATCGTCACTGAGGTCCAGCCCATCCTTGCTCTTGAGGCTGCCATGGATGGCTATCAGGTAATGCCTCTGATTAAGGCCTGCGAGATAGGAGAGGTCTTCATCACGGCCACAGGCGATACGAATGTAATCGACAAGGCACATATCTTAGAGATGAGAGACGGAGCTATTGTGGCCAATAGCGGTCACTTCAACATAGAGATAAATATCCCGGCTCTGGAAAGCCTGGCCAGATCGAAGAAGCGGGTGCGCCCTTTCGTTGACGAGTACACTTTGGGCGACGGGCGGCGCATCTATTTGTTGGGTGAAGGGAGGCTGATCAATCTAGCCGCCGCGGAGGGGCACCCGGCCAGCGTCATGGATATGAGCTTTGCCAACCAGGCTCTATGCCTGGAATACCTCACCAGGATGAAGGGAGAACTTGAGCCCGCGGTCCATCCTGTACCTGAGGAAATCGACCAGGAAGTAGGAAGATTGAAGCTCGCCTCCATGAATATCACCATCGATTCCTTGACGGAGGACCAGAGAAAGTACCTGTCTACCTGGGAAGAAGGAACGTGAAAAGGAGCAAGAATGGTGAATAGCTTCAATCAGTCGGAGTCCTACTTAGCCACTGCAGAGTGCGTCACCGAGGGTCATCCTGATAAGCTATGCGACCAGATCTCAGACGCTATCCTGGATGCCATGCTCGAACGAGACCCATACGCCAGGGTGGCCTGTGAAGTGTCTGTGGCCATGGGTATGGCGATAGTTCTAGGCGAGATTACCTGCCGGTGCTATGTCGAAATCCCTGAAATTGTGCGCCGGGTAATGAAAGAGGCGGGGTATGACAGACCCGAATATGGCTTTGACTATCGGACCTGTGGAGTCCTGGTCTCGGTGAAGGAGCAGTCAAGCGACATCGCCGCCGGGGTTGGTCAGTCCCTGGAAATGAGAACAGGAAAGGCAACTGATGAAGTTTTGGACAAGACCGGTGCTGGCGACCAGGGAATGATGGTTGGCTTTGCCTGTAGAGAGACCCCGGAGCTCATGCCTTTGCCTATTGTACTGGCACACAAGCTATGCAGG
>SOJG01000073.1 GCA_004375885.1 Dehalococcoidia bacterium | reverse complement strand
TCGCCATCCCGGACGTATTTCGTCTCCAGGGCGGCCACATCGCTGCCAGCCATGGCCTCGGTTAAGGCGAAGGCCACTATCGTTCCGTCGATGACACGCGAAATGTAGTGCTTCTTTTGCTCGTCGTTGCCATGCATGACCACGGGATACATAGCCAGGCCGAGGCTGACAAGATAGGCGACACCTATGCCCGCACTGGCACCTGAGATTTCCTCATTCGCTATGGTAAAGGTTATCTCATCTCCACTTCCCCCGTATTGCTCGGGGAAGTGGACACCACACAAACCGGCATCAGCCATCTTCTTGATAACTTCGTAGGGGAAGTTCTCCGCTTCATCCCACTCAGCAGCGTGGGGTTCGATTTCCTTGGCGCAAAAATCCCGCACCATCGCTTGAAACATCTTGTCTTCTTCGCCAAATTCAAAATCCATTCCTAGCTCCTTTCCACGTTGTCCGCAGAACCTCTCTTCGTTTGAGGGTAATCACCGGCCATTGACCGTAGTCAGCATTCTTACCCACTGCTCCTCAAAGGATGCCTGTCATCATGGGCTGACTTCGTTCGCTTTCAGGCCTGATTTTACTACCCAGCCCCAACCAAGGTCAATTGTGCCGTCTTCCATCACTGCTAGTCAGCAGGGCTTTCCCCGCCAGAAGATGGGCGCCGGCCCGATCCGCCGCAACCGAGGCGATACGGTAACGTCTCTCCGGGGTCGCTTTGTGAGTTGAATTCCGGCTTCGACTATCTCAGCCTGGCTCAGGGGCTTGCCTGCTTCTCGTCAAGGTGAATAGGGCAGTAGCAGCTCACCCCCTGGCATCACACTCTAATTGCGGCCGGGAAGCATTCCTTCGGAACGAAACCATTGGACATGGTCGCGTATTGACTCCTGCCACGTCCTGGCTACAAAGCCAAGTTCCGCACGAGCACGGGCGGAGCTTATCTGAGAGTTGCTCCTGAGAACATCGATGGAGTAGGCAGTGAAAACAGGTCGTCTCCGCATCAGCCGGTAGTATACACTGGCAAGCACCCCGGCAGCGCGGGCTATTCCGGGGGGGATCTCGAAGCTGGGAGCAGGGTGCCCAATATTCCATTCCAGTTCTTTCATCAGGGCGGGAACCTGAACCTGTGCGCCCGATAGAATGTAGTGACACCCGCATTGTCCTCTCTCAGCAGCCAGGATGAGACCCGTGGCAACATCACGCACGTCAACCAGATCATAGGCTCCTCTCACATACGACTTGAGATAGCCACTCGCGAAGTCAAGTATGAGCTGGCCGATGTTGGAGATTCTGTAATCCCAGGGACCGATAACACCCGTGGGGCAACAGATCACAGCGTCAAGTCCTCCTTTTCCTACTTCCTCACGGAGAAGGAGAGTGCCCCGAGCTTTGCTACGGGCATAGTCACCGAGCACTTGATCAGGGGCGAAGGGTTGTGACTCATCGATCATCTCGCCATGGGGTGGCTCGGCGATCGCGTGGACGGAGCTGGTATAGACCAGGCGACGGACTCCGGTAGCTCGACAGGCGCCGATGACGTTCCTTACACCTCCCACGTTTACCTCTTCAAGTATGGCTCTCATGCCAGGCATGATGGTAACGATACCGGCGAGGTGAAAAACGACGTCAGCCCCTGTGAACGCAGCCTTGAGGCCCGGTAGATGTCGTACGTCACCGTGGACAAGCTCTACATCAAGGCCCTCCAGGGGACGGCTGTCTTCGATGGGCATTACGAGAGCACGCACAGCCTGTCCTCGCTCGAGCAGTTGACGGATGAGGACATTACCAATGTGGCCGGTAGCCCCGGTGACGACTATCATATTCGCGTCTTCCTTCGGGCTTCATTCTAAATCGTCAGGGGCTTTTTCTCAAGGCTGCGATGACAAACGCCACCGCCCTCCAAGACCGCGCCGAGCTGGTGCGTATTTCTTGTGCTG
>SOJG01000009.1 GCA_004375885.1 Dehalococcoidia bacterium | reverse complement strand
TTAACGAGGAGCTCCGCCAGATTCTTCCCTATATCACTTAAGCCTGCTATTACGACATACATTGGTTCTCTTCAATAGCGAGTTGAGTTTGCTATCCTTTCAATGAATCGTTGTACTGGCGCTGAAGAGGGGAGTTGCAGATCAGGGGGAACAAATGAACTCGAAGGTTCACCTAGAATACTAGTCACTCTCCATTCGTATTACTTCGCTATTCTACAGCCGCTAAGCGTCCAGCGATTTTAATCCGCCCCAATCTTGTTGTCAAGTGCTGATTTCACGGGGCAGGAATCTCTCTTCTCAACTCCCTTAGCCAGGCTCGTGATTTGAGCTCTCGCTGCAAGATATACGTTATGTACTCGTGCAATATCCGTTCCAATTCCCGGGATAGCTCGGGGTCTACCCTGACCCGCCTTGCGGTGGCATAATCGCAGCTTTGCCACAAACGGAAAACCTTCAAAGCTTCAACGGAAAGGGGCAGCGAGAGCCTCGGCGGAATTACGTCAATTTGCTCGTAGCGATGATGTTCCTGAGAATCACAGCGGGGACACAGGAGTCCGCCCTTGCTAGGTGTGAAAGAATTGACTATTGGCTTGAGCGGTGAATCACAGCTTACGCAGCGGCGAAACTGGGGCCTGTAACCAAGATGGTGCAGAAGATGTAGCTCGAAATAGCGCAGCGTCGTCTCGTTACTCTCCGGCTCACTTAACCGACTCAGGATATCAAGCAATAAATCGAACAAAGGATGGTTCTCCCCACCCTCAGCAGTAAAGGAGTCGATGAGTTCCATGATGTAGAGGCCACAAGCCAGGCACCACAGATTGCTTTTCAGAGTGAGGAAACCATTGATCATCTGGCTTTGAGTAACAATATCGAGATTGCGCCCTCTGGCCAGGAACATCAAGCTATGCGTCAATGGTTCCATATTGCCGCCCAATTTGCTCTTGGGACGGCAGGCTCCCTTAGCTACTGCCCTTAGCTTGCCGAATTCCCGCGTATAGATGGTGACAATCCTATCAAACTCGCCCAGCTTTGTTTGTTTTAGGACGATGCCCTGTGTTTGAAAAGTACGAGTGGTAGTCACCTTGGATTCCCGACCCTGAACACTAATTCCTGAACAAATCTACATAGCTGATTCGGAAGCTCAGGACCTCTGCCTCCAGGGCATGTCTCTGATGTTTAATAGCGCACTGCAATGACAGTCTCGTTGCCGTTAGAGTCCAAGTCTTCGCCTCAGGCGGTGGTCGGGTCGGTTCTCCGCGTGAGTCAATATCAGATTGATGGCGTTGGCGGCGGCTGCAAAGGAGTAGTAGACAGGCAGCCTGGAGACAACACAACCACGAATAGCGGTCGCAATGGCGTCGGCCTCGTGGGGCTCAATACTGAGTTCCAGCACTACTGCCACTGGCTTAGGAAAACTACGTTGATTTGCGAAAAACATAGCCGCTAAAGAGGAAGTCCTAGCTGCCAAAGGCCCCGCGTGCACGAACTGACCTGTCCTGACAAACACGACCAGGAAGTGAGTGCCTTCCCACATCAGTATTATTTCCAGAGTTTTTCTTACGCCTTCAGGGTTCATTATGGCCTGTGAATAGTCCACTGGATTCCGCAGGATGTTGCCGGCTACTGGAGTGAACTCCCGTATCTGAGCAACGATCTCCTGAGGGAGCGCGGGGACTCTGAGACCTCTGTTTTCAAACTCGTCAGTGATCAGGACGCTGGCTCCACCTCCGGCACCGAATAGCACGGCATTCCTGCCTTTGGGAAGCGGCAAAAACAGAAGCGTGACCAGTACGTCGACCATCTCTTCGATGCTGCTCACACTGATGATTCCCAACTGCTTGCAGAGAGCATCCCAGGCAGCCCTGCTTCCGGCTAGTGCCGCGGTATGGCCCGCTACGGCTCGAGCACCTCCTTCGGTGTTTCCCCCTTTGAGCATTATGACCGGCTTCTTCTTCGTTGCCTGCTCCAGAGCCCGACGAAACCGTCTGCCATCCTTGATTCCCTCGATATAAAGGGCCAGCACTTCAGTATCTGCATCATCAGCCAGATACTCCAGCAAGTCACTTTCATCGATGTCACACGCGTTGCCGTAACTTATGACTTTGCTAAAGCGAACGCCTCGCAACGCTGCCTGCCTCACTATGTAGATGGAATTGCCTCCGCTTTGACTGATGACTCCCACAGGACCACTCTCGTTGGGGAAGGTCGGAGTGAAGGACATGCGTGATTTGGGACTGTAGATGCCCATGCAGTTAGGGCCGATGATCCTGACCCCCTTCCTATGGGCGACCTCCACCAGTTCAGATTCCAGCCGTATTCTCTCCTCCTCGCCGGTTTCACTGAAACCCGCTGTGCAGAAGTGGACTACTCGTGCTCCCTTTTCCGCACACTCTTCCACAAGCTTGGCAGCACGCTGTGCATTGACCAGGCCGATCACGTAGTCGATGCTGCCGGGGATGTCTGTGACGCTGGTATAGACCTTATGACCTTTGATCTCCCCGCCCTTGGGGTTAACGAGATACATGGGCCGGTCAAACTCAGAAGCGATGAGGCCCTCTAGGAAGGTACGCGTCCAGTGCCCGCCCTCGGCAGTTGTGATGCCGGCAAGGGTGATCGAATTCGGGTTGAAAAGGAAGTCCAAGCTAGGCTGATGTGTATTCTTCATACGCTTCGCTCAGTAGTATTTCGTCAGTGTGAGTGAATGGCGAGACAGGTGCGCAGCGGAGAAGCCACATGCCTGTAGTAGCACGCGACCGCTGATTCCTAGTGTCATCTTTCTTGAGCCTGCCTGCCGCTTGATGCTGTGTGAGCGAAGATGCAAGGCTGTCTCTGTGGGCAGTATAGCAAATAGCTTACCGACTGTAAACGCTGCTCCAGCTCGGAGACGCCCACTGCGCGAGCTGCTCGGGTTCTTCCTATCGTTGTGTATTCCTCACCTGGCGCCTCAATCAGGGCTCTATCCAACTTGTGCAGGTACAAGGCTTCTCGTGGCAACCCCTAGGCATCGCCGCTGGTGATCGGCAGTTGCGGACACAGCCTTGTGGTTGGGCCGGTCTCATAGCTGCGTCGCTGGACAAATGTCAAACGTAGGCCGAGAAAAATCCGGCCCGCCAAAGACCAGGGCCTAGTGGACTATTCGCGATGAGGCGCGATTTCACGTCAGTCCGATTTTCTGGGCCACTATCTCCCTGTGGAAGTCGGTGCCGCCATAGGCAGTGTCGGCGGCCTTGCTTCTGCGGTAGTAAAGGGGTATGTCGTGGTCAGCACTGGTGGCGATCGCCCCGTGTAGTCTTACGGCCCACTTGGCGACATTCTTGTATACCTCGTTGACGTAGGCCTTTGCCATAGAGGCTTCTTTGGCGCAGGGGAGCCCTTCCGACTCCATCCAGGCTGCCTCATAGACCAAATAACGACTGGTTCCCATTGCCGTCCACATGTCGGCCATCCTGTGTTGAAGTGCCTGGAAAGCGCCTATAGGCCTCTCATATTGTACCCTTTCCTTTGAGTACGCCACCGTCATATCCACACACGCCTGTATAGCACCTATGGATTCGGCACATTTGGCGATGGCGCCCTTGCGCAACATCGTCTCCACTATGGGCCAGCCCTCATCTAGCTTGCCTAGTATGTTCTTCTTGGGCACCTTGACGTTTTCAAAACGTACCTCGCATAGCTTGTCTTCGGCGGTGGTCGGTATTACCTCACAACTTATCCCGGGAGTCGTGGAGTCCACAATGAGAACGGTAACGCCCTTCTCGGGCGAGGTTCCAGTGTTTGTCCTTGTGACGCACAGAATGTAATCAGCGACGTGGGCCATTTCCACGAAGAGCTTGGTCCCGTCTATTGTGAAGTCATCTCCTTGCGGTGCTGCCTTAACGGCTATTCCAGAAGCATCGAAGATACCCTCACCTTCGAGGAGAGCCGTGGTAAGAATGAGTTCACCTTGAGCTATCTTGGGAAGCAATTCCCTCTTCTGCTCTTCAGTTCCCGCCTCCAGTACAGCGAACACACTGGTAAGAGTAGCCAATAGTGGTCCGGGCAGGATGCTTCTGCCTATCTCCTCCAGGAGGACAGCCAGATCCTGGAAGGTATAACCCATACCATCGTATTCTTCAGGTATGATTAGCCCCAGCCATCCTAGCTCGGCCATCTTCTTCCACAGTTCGGGAGCATATCCCATTTCACCTTGTTCTAGTTCTCTTACTAGGCTTTTAGGACATTCTGTGGTGAGAAAGTCCCGGGCCGACTGCTTCAGTATTTCTTGGGTTTCAGTAAGTCTAAGGTCCATGATTCCTCCTTATCGAAGCCTGGTTCATCTCATCCTGGGCAAGCCAAGGCCGTACCAGGCGATGATATTCCGTTGTATCTCATTTGTTCCCATGGATATGGTGGTTATGAAGTGCTCGTGGAACATCCTCTCCCATATCCCGTCCAAAGGAGCCCATCGGGAAGTCTTGACCTGGCCATAGGGACCTAGAATGTCGGTAGCCAGGAAAGCAAAACGTTCGCCCAATTCGCTGAAGAAGATCTTACCTGCCGAGGCATCCATCAGGGACATCTCGTCTCTGTTCTGCAGATCAGCGACACGGTAGGCCAGGGCACGGGCTGCCTCTAGTTCGCAGGCTAGCTCCGCGAGCCGATTACGGACAAGCAGATTCTTGGACAGTGGCTGGCCATGCCGTTTGGTCTGGTTGCAGAACGCCACCAGTTGTTCTAGCCCGCGGAGCATGCTCATGATCTCGTTGATGCCCGATCTCTCGAAACCAGCCAGGAGATTCACAACTGCCCAGCCTTCGTGTTCCTGGCCGACAATGTTCTTCGCTGTCACATGAACGTCGTCAAAATAGACCTCGCAATAGGGAGCGTGGCCGTCTAGGTATGGAATCGGCCTTATCGTGATCCCTGGCGTCTTCATATCAAACAGGATGAAAGTCATGTTGTGATGTTTTCGAGCAGCCGGGTCCGTTTTGAATACGCCAAAGCCCCAATCAGCTTTATGAGCGCCGGTATTCCATGTCTTCTGACCATTTATGACGTACTCGTCGCCCTTTCTGATTGCTGTGGCAGCCAGAGCGGCAAGGTCTGAGCCGGCATTGGGTTCGCTCCACAGCTCACACCACATGACTTCTCCCCGGGCAATCGGTGGTAGGAATTCTCTCTTTATTTCTTCGCTGGCCGCCTGCAACAAGGTTGGGGCAAGCATTTGCACTCCAAAAATGTCGACTCCGGGGATGCCATGGTATCCTCTGGCCTCGGCGAAGAGGACCTTGTCCATCATGTCTCCCTGGCCGTCATATTCTGGTGGCCAGCCGAGGGCAAGCCATCCCTTTTTGGCGAATTCCCTGGCGCAATGCAGGTTGTACTCCCAGCACTCGTCATCTTCATAAATGGTCTCAAATCCCAGGAAGCTGGGCGGTTTCCTCTTCTCGAGCTCTTTACATGTGTCATAGAACTCTTGTTTGCGGGCTTTCTGTTCGTCTGTAAGCGAGAAGTCCATGTGTACCTCCTTTATGCCTGAAGATATTACGATAGTTGTATGTGGTTTCCCGCCACATTTTAGATTGGCGAGCAAGAATTGTCAAAGACTTGTGGCAGTCACCATATGGGGCAATCCCGTCGAGGAGGAGGCCCCATGAGGATGGTCAGGAAAATGGATTGACGACCCTATGTTGAGTGAGGGAGGGGACCTGAGGAGAAATGATTGCCGGCTGCCCCCAAAGATGCGGCAGGGCTGTGCATGCAATCCGGGTACGATTGAAGCCTATGACCGGGCTGTATGGCTCTGAAGCCGAATAAGCTGTCTGGCCCGTTTGGTCAGGCATTGGGCGCTTCCAGCTCCGGTGCACTGAGAGCTCCGAACATGTCGTGGTAGAGGCCTTTTCTGGCCAGGAGTTCCTGGTGAGTGCCCATCTCAACGATTCTTCCCTGCTCCAGGACTACTATGCGGTCCGCATTGGTCACTGTGGAGAGCCTGTGGGCGATAATGACGCAGGTACGCCCCTTCATCAGGCGGCGCAGTGATTTCTGCATAAGACGTTCAGCAGTGGTATCCACGTTGGAGGTGGCTTCGTCCAGCACCAAAATGGGTGGATTAGCCAGGATAGCCCGGGCCAGGCACACAAGCTGGCGTTGTCCGGCACTGAGATTCTCACCTCTTTCCCCCGCTTGGGTCTGGTAGCCATGCTCCAGACGCGCGATGAAATCGTGGGCCCGGGCCTTCTTGGCCGCCTGGATAACTTCTTCGCGGCTGGCTTCCAGGCGTCCGTACCGGATGTTCTCCTCTATACTGCCTGAAAAGAGAAAGGGATCCTGAGTTACGACGCCTATCTGACGCCTCAATGACTGCTGCGTAAGCGAGT
>SOJG01000012.1 GCA_004375885.1 Dehalococcoidia bacterium | reverse complement strand
AAGAGAGGATAATTACCCATGAGGCGTTCCATGCCGCTCCTCTCATAATCAAGCTGATGGAGAACCTGATAGAAGCCGCGGTTCTTATCACCGACCAAATACCTCTTATGCACGCGGACATTATCGAAGAAGACATCATTCCAGGCCTCGGTACCTGTAATATCAATCATCGGGATACGGCTGAGGCCAGGCGATTTCGCATCTATGATAAGCTCGCTGATGCCCCTATGTCTCGGCGCGTCGGCGTCTGTTCGGGCATACACATCGAAGTAGTGAGCATAAGAGGCACAGCTGGCCCAGGTTTTCTGACCGTTTATTACATAGTAGTCGCCGTCTTCCACTGCCCTGGTCTGCATTGAGGCCAGGTCCGAACCTGCTCCCGGCTCGCTCATTCCCAAACCAAAATAGGCTTCGCCCGCCACAATTCTGGGCAAGAACTCCCTCTTCAACTCCTCCGACCCGAACGACAGTATAGTACCTCCCACCTGGCGGTCGCCAAACCAGTGACAAGCTGCCGGCGCCCCGTAGCGTAGCATTTCTTCCGTAAGAATAAGCCTGTCCACATGGCTACGTCCCTGCCCTCCATATTCCTTGGGCCAGGTCAGCCCTATCCAACCCCTCTGCGCCACCCGTTTGCTGAATCCAGGGTCAAAGCCCTGTATCCAGGCATCACAGGCAGGTTTCCAATAACCCCTCTCTATCTCCTCCTCCAGAAAGCTCCGCACCTCTGTTCTGAACGCGTTCTGTTCCTCCGTCAAGCCGAAATCCATCTTCCTCCTCCTTTCCTATAGATTGATGTTGGAGTATTTCCTCCACGGCCTGGTCACGCATTTGCCTTCCAGGACGTCCAGGGCCCTGTTTATGGCTTTTCTCGTATCGGCCGGGTCTATCACATCGTCAACGTAGCCTCTCTCCGCAGCACGGTAAGGGTTTTCGTACATCACTGAGAATTCGCTTATCCGTTTTGCCCGCACATCATCGGGCTTGTCTGCCTCCCTTATCTCCTTGGCGAAGATGACACTGGCAGCAGTCTCCGCCCCCACAATGGTAATGCGGGCCGTAGGCCACGCAAAGACAAAATCAGCGCCAATAGCCTTGTCCAGCATCCCATAGTGAGCGCCGGCGTAGGACTTTCTAAGTATGACCGCAATCAGAGGCACGGTGGCATCAGCCCAGGCAAAGAGCAGCTTAGCGCCATGGCGCAGGATTCCGCCCCAATCCTGCTCCGAACCTATCAGATAGCCGGGAGAGTCGTGAAGAGTGACCAGAGGAATGCTGAACAAGTCGCAAAACCTGACGAATCTCGCTCCCTTATCGGCAGCATCAATATCTATGCAACCGGCCATCCACTTGGGTTGACTAGCCACTATTCCTACTGGACGCCCGTTGAAGCGGGCAAAACCTGTGATCATGTTCCGAGCGTGCAGTCCCAGGATCTCAAAGAAATGACCCCGGTCCACTATTTTCTCGATAACCCTGTACATATCGAAAGGCTCGTAGGGATGTTCTGGCAGCAGACTGCGCAGATCCTCCTTCCTTTCCGGGTCATCATCCCCGCGGATGCGAGGCGGTTTATCCTTGTTGTTGGAGGGCAAAAACGACAGGAGTTCCTTGCACTTATCCAGGCAATCAGCATCATCTTCAGCCAGGACATGGGTTTGTCCTGATCTGATGGCGTGAGCTCTGTAGCCGGAAAGCTCCTCAAGGCTAATCTCCTCACCGGTCTGCGTTTTGACGAAGGCAGGACCGGCAATGCCCATAAACCCTGTGCGCTTCGTTTGAATGAGGAAATCCTGCATTACAGGATGATACGCCTGTCCTCCCAGACAAGGACCCATAAGCAGGGCTATCTGCGGTACTATCCCCGAAGCAAGTATTTGAGACCTGAAGAGCCAGCCATAGCTTTCCAGGGCATCGATACCTTCCTGCAGCCGGGCGCCTCCGGAGTCATTCATACCCACAAACGGCCACCCATTCTCCTTGGCGAATTCTATAGCACGAACAAATTTCCTGCCGTGATATTCGCCAAATGTTCCTGCCATAGCAGTATAGTCCTCGGCAGCAACGACAACACGCCTTCCATTCACTGTGCCAAAGCCAGTGATTACCCCTTCCGCAGGGACTTCCCTTTGATCCATGCCGAAAGCAATTGTCCTGTGCTTAACAAACAGTCCCATCTCTGTGAATGTGCCAGGGTCGAAGAAGTAATCAATCCGTTCGCGGGCCGACATTTGCCCTTTCTTATGGCGTTCCTCAATCGCCTTCGGCCCTCCCATTTGGTGGATGTGTTCTCGTTTCCTCTTCAACTCCTCCAGCATATCCAGACCTTTGTCAGATTCATCAACCATAAGCTATGCCTCCTTAGTGACTATGATTCGCGGCATTCAATTATGAGCGCACGTTGGGTGCCAACGTCTCTGCCCGGCAACGTCTTACACAGCCACTCATCTGAGCCGGCCGCAGATCCGGTTGTGTCAAACCCCAAGCTAGACAATCACTCACCACCTAAGGCTGCTATGATATAGCATAGGCGCTGGCTTTTCAACGATAGCCGCAGAAACAAGAAGGCAACGGCCACCTCCAGACGGATGGCGCCATGACCCGGGCCGACCTAGAAAACACGTTGAGGGCTCACCCCAGCCTCCCATACAGGAGGCTGTTGCGGCTCCTCAAAGTTGGAAGCAAACGAGTCTCTTCACTGCAGCTACCCACGTGACGGGCCGGAGAAATACCGCGAATGAGGCCACTGCACAAGTGTGGCATTACTGTGCGCCAACAAGGTCAAGCCCTGCCTACCAGGTCCCCCTGGAGCGTTATCTCACAAACACGGGGTTTTCCCGTCCGCCATGCGACCCGCTAGCATCCCCACCCGGGCATCGGCTACAGAGCTTCAATGAGAGCTTTGGCCTTGTCCATGGTTTCCATGTATTCAGCCTCCGGATCAGAATCATAGGTGATGCCACCGCCTACTTGAAAGTAGGCTTTGCCTTCTTTGATTAGCAGAGTGCGAATAACGATGCTGATATCCAAGTCTCCATTGAAGCCCAGGTAACCTAGGGAGCCGGTGTAGACGCTTCTCTTGGTCGGCTCCAGTTCATCGATAATCTCCATGGCTCGTACCTTAGGAGCGCCCGTTATGGATCCGCCGGGGAAAGCAGCCTTAAGCAAATCGATGTTGCTCTTGTCCCTACGCAACTTCCCCACAACCGTGGAGGTGAGATGAAACACGGTGGGAAAGGTCTCGAGAATAGCTAACTCAGTGACCTTGACGGTACCATAGTGGCAAACCCGTCCCAGGTCGTTCCTCTCCAAATCAACGATCATCACGTTTTCGCCCCTATCCTTAACACTGCTGACCAGCTCCCGAGCCAGAGCTTCGTCCCCAGCCTGGTCCCGACCTCGAGGCCTGGTTCCCTTCACCGGCCGCGTCTCTATCGTGTCACCCTGGACCCGAAGGAACCTTTCGGGAGAGGCACTGACAATGATTACTGCCGGGAAATTGAGATACCCGGCAAAAGGGGAGGGATTGACCTTCCTCAGCCGCTTATAGAGCTCAAATGGGGGAACCCTCAGGGAAGCTTCAAACCTTTGAGAAAGATTGACTTGAAATACGTCCCCTGCGGCGATATATTCCCGCACGCTGTCTACGGCTTTCAAGTATTCGTCACGGGAGAAATTCGACCTAAGCGAGACGCTACCATGCTGTCGCCCAGGCTGAAAGCCACACTCATGCGGCCAGTCCATCCAGGAGTCTGTGCAGGGAAGCACCCCGCCACCTCCCGCAGACGGGGAGGGCACAGGCACCTCCCCTGCTAGAGCATCTTTGCCGTGGTCTGAGATTCCTTGAGTAGAAGAGACGGCACAAAGCCAGTCCTTCATCTCCTCCAGTTGCACTCTGGCCCGCTTTAGTCTTTGCCCCTCATCCACCTCGGGAAAGCCTGTGGCAATGGCATATGTTTCCCCTTTCAGATGGTCAAAGGCAATTATGGAACCGTAAAAGCCGAAGTAACACTCAGGCAGCCCAAGGTCGTCTATAGCTGTGGATGGCAGCTGTTCGATAAAGCGGCACAGGTCATAGCTGAAATATCCTACTGCTCCCCCAACGAAGGGCACAGGTGCAGGGCAATGGTCCAATTTGTATGCCTCCAACAGTTCGCCCATAACATCAAAAGGGTTGCCATACTGCACTTCTCGCTTGCGTCCACGGATTAGCGTGACTTGAGAGCCTCGACTGCTCATCACCAGAAACGGGCAACTGCCCAGGAAGGAATATCGCCCCAGCTTTTTGGAGTCCATACCGCTGTCCAGGAAAAAGCTGTAGGGTCTGTCCTTGATGAGATCAAAGAGCTCAGGGGCAGCGAAGGGAACAGAGACCTCTTCGACTAATGGACAACGGCTTTTGATCACCCTATGAATAATGCCTATGGAGTCCCCAGCACTTTTTGGGTAGTGAGGCCGACTTCTGCCGGGGAGGGAGCTATGGCAGCCCCGGCCTGCGACAATGCTCTGATTTTCTCTGACGCCCTGCCAGCGCTACCAGTAATGATGGCTCCAGCATGTCCCATTCTTTTTCCCGGTGGAGCAGTGCTACCGGCGACAAAGGCGATCACAGGTTTAGTCATCTTGCCACTGATGAATTCGGCAGCCTCTTGTTCCATGGTGCCACCAATCTCGCCGATGAGAACCACCGCCTTCGTATCCTGGTCTGCCTCAAACAATCCCAAGATATCCACAAAGGTGCTGCCGGGCAGGGCATCGCCGCCGATGCCAACACAGGTGGACTGCCCGATTCCCAGGCCGGTGAGCTGAGATACGACATCATAAGTCAGGGTACCGCTGCGAGAGACTACCCCCACGTTGCCGGGCAGATGAATCTCCCCCACCATGATCCCTGCCTTGCATTTACCAGGGGACATAACCCCCGGGCAATTGGGACCAACTAGGCGGGTCGATTTGCCCGTGAGATAGCGGTGCACCTTTGCCATATCTAACACAGGAATACCCTCCGTTATGCACACGACCAAGGGCATACCGGCATCAATTGCCTCCAAGATTCCATCCGCGGCAAAGGCAGGAGGCACAAACATAAGAGTGGCATCAGCTCCAGTCTCAGCCATAGCTTTCTCCACGGTATTGAACACGGGCACGCCCAAATGCTGACTACCACCCTTGCCGGGCGTAACACCGGCCACTACCTTAGTGCCATATTCTATGCAGCGTTGAGTGTGAAAACTGCCTTCGCTTCCTGTAATACCCTGAACTAGAAGCCTGGTGTTTCTATCAACGAGGATGCTCATCTAGTCAACCCTCTTGCGGCCTCCACTGCCCTACGAGCGCCATCATAGAAATCTTCAGCCTGGATGACGCTTATCGCTGACTCAGCCACTATGCGTTGACCTTCTTCCAGATTTGTGCCCGCCAATCTAATGACCACGGGGAAAGGAATATCCATCTGCTGATAAGCCTCAACTATCCCCTTGGCGATAACATCTACCCTGGCCATACCTCCGAATATGTTGACCAGGACCGCCTTGATCCTGGGGTCAGCAGCAAACATCCGGAACGAGTTTACCACCCTCTCAGTATTATTCAGTGTGCCGATGTCCAGGAAATTGGCTGCTCTGCCGCCACAGTATTGGATGAGGTCGTTGACTGCCATTGCTAACCCGGCCCCGTTGACCATGCAGCCGATATTGCCGTCCATCTTGACATAATTATTGATCCCCCAATCACGAGCCTGGACTTCCAGAGGCTCCTCTTGCCCCTTATCCTGAAGGTCCTGGATATCCTTGTGTCGATACAGGGCATTGTCGTCAAAACTTAGTTTGGCATCCAGCGCCAGTAGCTTGTCGTCGGCGGTAACCACCAGAGGATTAATCTCGGCTAAGGAGCAGTCCCTGTCGATAAACAGCCTGTAGAGGTTAGTCATCAAGCGTATTGCCTCACCTGTCCATCCTCCGCCCAAGCTCATCGCGTAAGCCAGCTTACGACCTTGGAACGGCTGAAAGCCAACAGCGAGGTCGATACTAATCTTGAATACCTTCTCGGGAGCCGACCGGGCTATTTCTTCGATTTCCATGCCACCAGCTTCGCTCGCTATCATCACTGGCGAACGGCTGCTCCCGTCCACGAGGATGCTAAGGTAGAGCTCCCTTGCCACATCGCTGGCCTCTTCGACCAGAACCTTACCTACGGGTACTCCTTCCGGCCCTGTTTGCGGCGTCACCAGTCTGGTCCCAAGCAACCCACTGGCTGCTTTCTCTGCCTCCTCTGGGCTGCTCACCATCTTTATACCACCTGCCTTGCCTCTCCCTCCTGCATAGACCTGGGCCTTAACTACAGCCTGGCCGCCGATCTCAGCAGCTATGTCTCTGGCCTCGGATGGAATAGAAGCCACCTTGCCCCTGGGAACCGGGATGCCATATTGAGCCAGGAGCCCCTTGGCTTGATACTCGTGGA
>SOJG01000068.1 GCA_004375885.1 Dehalococcoidia bacterium | reverse complement strand
TCGCCAGTAGAATGCTGCCTATTCTTCTTAATTCACCTGTCTAGGAGGAGGGTAGGAGGGGGGAGTTCATCATTCACGAGGATTGTGCCCACCTCACGGCGTTCAGGAAAACCTGGAAGCCATCTTGCTGCGGCCTGGTTCGTTGTCTCGTCCACTGCGGATGCTGGGTCCTTCGGATACATCGTTCGGGATGTGGCATCAAGGCAAAAACACGCCCCGAGGCATCGCAGATGCCAGCGATGTTTGCCACTGAGCCATTGGGATTATGGGGATAGCCAGCATTGCTGTTTCCGAGCTCATCCGTGTAAGACAACACTACATTCAACTGGGGCAAAGCCTCAGGGTCAGCAACGACCTTTCCCTCCGCGTGGGCCACAGGAAGATACATTCGCTCTATGCCCGTCGTGAACACGCACGGGCTTTTCTTGCTCACACTCAAGTGCACCCAGCGACACTCAAACCTGCCAGAATCATTCGCGATTATGGTCAGCATTGGCCGGCCCGTATGCAACGGCGCCGGCAGAATACCAGCCTTTACCAGTACCTGGAAGCCATTACAGATGCCCAAGATCAACCCCCCGTTATCAACGAACCTCTCTATCTCTTCACCCAGTTTCAGCCTGAGTTCATTGGCCAATACCTTGCCCGCGGATATGTCATCACCGTAGGTAAACCCACCGGGAATAACAGCTATCTGATAATCACAGAGTCGTTGCTCACGACGAATCAACTGACCAGCATGAACCAGAGACGTCAACGCCCCAGCTCGCTCGAAAGCGAAAGCAGTTTCAGCATCGCAATTAGTCCCAGGGGCCCGTAGTATGAGTGTTCTTACCTTGCTCACTGCTTCCTACCAGGATAGTGGTCTCTGCCAGGCTCGCTTTGCTTCACCAACAGATGCAGCCACAACCTTTCCGCCGTTCAATGCATATACTTCCAGCATTTTGGCATCAGAGACTCGCCCAATAACAGCGAAGTCGGTACCGCTCATTATTTCGTCAAACTCAGCTTTGCTCTCCGGCGCCACCTCCGCCAGGAAGCGGCTGTTTGATTCCGAAAAGAGTATGAAGTCATCCCTTGCTACAGGCTCGCCGAGCGGGACATGTTCCAGATACACTGTGGCACCTAATCCACCGGCAAAGGCCATTTCAGCCAGGGCAACGCCCAGGCCACCCTCGCTCAAATCGTGGCAGGCTGTGACCAAACCTTTTTCGGTCGCCATACTTAGCCTATCCATCAGGTCCTTGGCCAATCGCGGATTTACCTTAGGCACCCTGTTACCTACGGAACCATGTGCCGCGAAGTATTCTGAGCCGCCGAGCTCATTATGCGTAGTGCCAACAATGTAGATTAGATCACCTGCCCTCTTGAAATCCATTGAAATCGCGCGGTTTACATTTTGCATAACGCCCATAGCCGAGATAAGTAAGGTATGCGGAATGAAGCTAATCTCCCCCCCCAATTCAAATACATTGTTGAGACTATCCTTGCCCGAGATAAAGGGGGTCCCGTATATGATCGCCATGTCATAGCAGGCCTGAGCTGCCTGGACCAAAGCACCCAGTATCTCAGGTTGACTGGTATCACCCCAACTGAAGTTATCCAACAGGGCTACCCGCTCCAGGTTGCCGCCCACGGCCACGATTTGTCTCAGGGCCTCGTCAACGGCTGATGCCGCCATCCAGTAGGGAGCTATCCTTCCATATTTGTGATTTATACCGTTGGACACGACTACACCCATATCTGAATCCAGGATTGGCCTGATAACGGCAGCATCTCCTGGCCCATCGTTCTCCTTCCCGACCAGAGGTTTGAGCACACTAGTTCCTTGCACCTCATGGTCATATTGGCGGATTATCCATTCCTTGCTGCACACATTCCACGAGCCAAGAATCCGAAGTAGCTCTTCGCCCAGGTCCTGCGGCTGAGGGAAATCAGGCTCACTATAGTGCGGCTGCTTCCATACCGCTTCTCTCTCTATCTGGGGCCGACCCTTATGTAGGAAATCCATACTCAGGTCACAGACTGGCTCTCCTTGATAAAAAAGCTGAAGCCTTCCATCGTCGGTAAACTCGCCTATGGGCGTTGCCTCAACGCCTTCAGCGGCGAAAAGAGCCAGTAGTTCCTGGATGCTGTTCGCCGGGGCAGCCAACACCATCCGCTCCTGAGATTCGGATATCCATATTTCGGGATAAGACAGCCCAGCATATTTCAGAGGAACTCGATCTAGATAAACACGCACTCCGGTCTCGGCAGCCATTTCGCCCACCGCAGACGAAAGCCCACCACCTCCACAATCAGTTATCCTTGAATATAGTCCCCGTTCTCTGGCCTTGAGGATGACATCAATGAGCCTCTTCTCCACAATGGGATTGCCAATCTGAACCGAGGTACAGGAACCCGTGCTTGACTCGTCGGTGAGCGCTTCCGAGGCAAAGCTCACACCGTGTATTCCATCACGCCCAGTCTTGCCTCCGGCCAACACTACTGAGTCTCCAGGTTTCTGCCGCCCTCTCTGTGATAGGTCTCTAGGCAACAGGCCCACTGTTCCACAGAAAACAAGTGGATTAGCCGTATATCGTTCATCGAAGAGTATGGCGCCGTTGAGGGTGGGTATTCCAAGGCGGTTAGCATAGTCGGCTACCCCAGCCCGAACACCCTTGAAAACACGACTCGGATGTAGGACCCCCGGCGGTAACCTATCATACGAAAAATCAGGAGGACCAAAGCAAAAAACATCAGTGTTTAAGATTGGCTTGGCGCCCAGTCCGGTACCCAGGACATCACGAACGACGCCACCTATGCCAGTTGACGCTCCTCCATAGGGTTCGACGGCCGACGGATGGTTATGAGTCTCAACCTTGAAACAGAGAGCCCAGCGACCATCGAAATCGATCACACCGGCATTGTCTTCGAAAACAGAAAGACACCACGGCTTATTCAACTCCTCAGTTGCTTTCATAATTGTGTTCTTGAGCAAATTATCTATAGTGACATCACCATACTTGATTCTGCCTTTGAAAGTCTTGTGGACGCAGTGTTCAGACCAAGTTTGCGCCAGTGTCTCAAGTTCAACATCGGTAGGGTTGCGCGCCTGGCAGTTGAAATGGCCGGTGATTGCTTGAAGCTCGTCATCGGTAAATCCAAATCGCCGTCGGATTGTCTCAAGCCCGGCTCCATCTGTATGCAGAAGGTTTAGCTTCTCGAGCTTGAATTCATATTGGGGGCTTACAGGAAAGCTTGTTGGCTCTACTTGAACTACCTGCTGTATGATCGGGTTCACCAGCAATCTCGTGCATATCATCTCCAGCTGATAGTCGTCGAGTTGCCCCTCAATAAGGTAGCGTTTAGCAGTTTTGACTGCTGTGATACCCTTGATACCTAAATCCAAGACCGCCTTAGTAACAGTCTCTTCTAGTGGGTCGGTGACACCAGCCTTGTAGGCCACCTCAACAATGTGACAATCGGCAGAGACCTTCTCCTCACCCCGGGAGGCTGGCTCGCACCGCACATCCTGAGCGACGGGGTCAGCCAGAAGGCCGCTGCAAATCAGGGTCAGTTCATGAGGTTCCAAATCTGCCTGCAGCCAGTATATGTCCGCCACTCGGGCACTAGAGACAGTTGTTATCCCCAGGTCGCAGATATCCTTGACTAAGCTAAGCCCTCTGACATCAGGCAGGTGATCCTTCAACCAAACTTCCACTCGATACGGCAAAGCACCCCCTCAAACCACACTATGAGTAGCCGATTTCATACTATTTTTACCGCCGTTCCATAGGCTACTATCTCGGCGGCTCCAGACATCACCATCGAGGTTACAAATCTCGTACTTACTATGGCGTTAGCACCCATCTTCTCAGCTTGCTCAATCATTCTCTGCAGAGCTTCCTCGCGAGCCTGCGCCAGCATTACGGTGTACTCCTTGATTTCCCCACCAACGATGCTGCGTAGGCCAGCCATAATATCC
The DNA here is from genome assembly GCA_004375885.1 of Dehalococcoidia bacterium. GTDB lineage: Bacteria > Chloroflexota > Dehalococcoidia > GIF9 > AB-539-J10 > RBG-13-51-36. The sequence continues at coordinate 2,519 of SOJG01000068.1, read as the reverse complement.
CGTCCCATGTGCCTGGCCCTGATGGTGCTGCCTCTAACCAAACCCAGCGTTTCTGTTAATCTCCTACCCTCTATTTGCTCTGTGGTAACCACAATCATTTTTCCACCCCCTTGAATCTCTCCTTATCTTCCCTGGATGCTCGATATCTCTCCCGGCCTAGCGACGCCAGGAGTATGATAAGTCCCACAGCTATTGCGGCAATAGCAATCTTAACTGGCAAGGGCAGCTCTAAGAAAGCTAACCGGAAGAACCAATAAAGCCCCCACCCTACCAAAATGCCCAGGCCGACTGCTAGCAAAATACCGCCGATTCTCCTCAAGTTACACCTCCTTGAATTTGCTGGTGATGGGCAGTCTCCTATCCCGACCAAAGCCTCTGGGGGTTATCTTTGTGCCGGGGGCAGCCTGCCGCCGCTTGTATTCGCTCTGATCTACCATTCGAACTACCCTAGTAACTACGCCACGGTCGAAATCCATGGCTGTAATCTGGTCAACCGCCATATCATCTTCCACATAAGCCTTCAGAATAGGGTCCAATATTTCATACGGGGGCAGGGTATCGGTATCCTTTTGGTCAGGTCTTAATTCAGCCGAGGGTGCTTTCGTTAAGACGGCAGGTGGTATCACTGCTTTGCCTGCCCGGCGATTTCTATATCTGGCTAATTCAAGAACCATCGTCTTAGGGACATCCTTCAAAGGAATAAATCCTCCAGCCATATCCCCATAAAGGGTGGTATAGCCTGTAGCTATCTCGCTTTTATTGCTGCAAGCAAGTACCAACCAGCCGAACTTATTGGACAAGGCAAAAAGAATATTGCCCCTGATCCTTGCTTGGATGTTCTCCTCAGCGGCATCCGATTGAGTATCTTTGAAAGGTTCCGCCAATGTTTCCAGATAAGAGCTAAACGCTTTCTCAATGGGTATTACCTTGAACTCTATGCCTAGGTTTTTTGCTAGAGCTTCCGCATCTGACTTACTGCCAGGTGATGAGTAGCGAGAGGGCATGGAAACACCTATGACATTGTCAGCCCCGAGGGCATCTACCGCTATGGCAGCTACCAGACTTGAATCGACCCCGCCGGATAGACTAATGATCACCTTCTTAAAGCCGTTTTTCCGCACATAGTCTCGGGTACCGAGGACGAGGGCCTGGTAAATCTCAGCGAGCTCATCTAACATGTCAGCTTTAGCTGGTGGCAGAGAGGGCCTGGCCATCACAGGGTACTTGCTTGGCACCTCGATCACGACAGCCTCACTTAGTCTCTCCTTGACCCATGGCGTTTCTTTACTGCGTCGAGGACCATGCAGCTGGGAGCGCAACACTGACTCCACATCCAAATCGGCCACCACGAAGTCCTCCTCAAACTGCTTGCCCCGAGCAACGACTTCTCCTTTTTCATTGATGATCAGGCTGCTGCCGTCGAACACAAGCTCATCTTGCCCGCCAACCAGGTTGTTGTGGACAACGATAGCTACACTGTCTGATGCTCTGGTAGCAAGCATCCTCTCTCTGAAGAGGGCTTTTCCGACGTGATATGGAGAAGCGCTAATGTTGATCAGCACTCTAGCTCCTGCATAGGCCTGGACAAGCGCCGGACCGGCTTCATACCACATATCTTCGCAGATAGTTATTCCTATGCCAATGCCATAGATGACAAAAACTGGACATATGCTCCCGACCTGGAAATACCTATTCTCATCAAACACACCGTAGTTCGGTAGATGGAACTTGTGATAGACGCCCACCAGTCTTCTGTCATATATCACAGCGGCAGCGTTGTATATATCGGCATCACCGTCAACAAAGCCCACCACTGCCGCTATACCTGAGCTGTGCTCTATTATCGTATTCAGAGCTTCCTTGTTCTGCCCGATGAATTGCGGCCTGAACAACAGGTCTTCGGGCGGGTAGCCAGTTATGGCTAGTTCAGGAAAGGTTAGGAGGTCGACTCCGAGCGACTTGGCCTGGTCAATGGATTGCAGCATTTTCCCAGTATTACCATTGAAGTCGCCTACAGTGCAGTTGATTTGAGCTATTCCAACTCTGATCGGGTGCAATTCCCCTCCTTATGGCAAGAGATAGTATAACAAACATCAATGAGCATTGTCCGAGCTCTACAATCGATTGCAGGATTCACTGTGATTCATCCCCCTCTTGCCGGCGAGCCAGACAGAGGGTGACTTCAGTCTCGCCTTGAAGGCCATGTAAACTTGGGATATAATAGGCTCAGCCAATACAGAGACATGCTATCACTGCTCCTCAAGTTGTGGGCTAATCCCGTGACTATGCTGATGCCTGTGTCACGCTCCGCTGAGAAGGAGGGCTTCTGCCATTTCCGGAGCTTATACCGAAGACTTGAGCCTCCTTTCAGCCCCCTGGATGAGATATGTCAACAGTCGAATGACCAGCATTGATGCAGCGGCCAGAAAGCGGGGGGCAATGCCCCTCACGAGCAACGAGGGGATGCGTGAAAGAGGGATATGAGCCGGAAATGACAGAGCCGCGTCGATCTCCCTACC
>SOJG01000118.1 GCA_004375885.1 Dehalococcoidia bacterium | reverse complement strand
ATCTCCTGGTAGCCGGTCATACTGGTGCTGAAGACTACTTCACCATAGGCAGTGGCCTCAGCACCAAAGGAATGGCCTTCGTAAACCGATCCATCCTCGAGAACTAGAATCACCTTCCTAGCCATGAGATTCTTCGCTTCACTCAGAATCACTAGAAATGGGCTCAGAACTGCAATGGAAGGAGCCAAAGCGTGTCCTCAGCAGGTCGTCCATGTAAACTATCTTGCCATTGGATATAGTTGCCATCACCTTGCCCGTAAACCTCTGGCCATCGTAAGGAGTGTTTTTGCCTTTGGAGGCGAAACTGTGGCTATCCACCGTCCATTCTCGGTCAGGGGCTAGTATGGTCATATTAGCTGGGACGCCTGCCCTTAACGTGCCCAGTTCGCCATTTCTACCAATGACTTTTGCTGGTCCACTAGTTAACTTAGAAATCAACTGAGTAAGGCTTAGCTTGCCTTGTTGCACAAGGCTCATGAGACAACCAAACGCGGTTTCAAAGCCACTGATGCCAAAGGCAGCCAGTTCCGGCCCACAGGTCTTGTCCGCCAGGCTATGCGGAGCGTGGTCAGTGGCAATAGCATCGATTACACCGTCTGTAAGTCCCTCAATTAGGGATTGGACATCCGCTCTGGTGCGCAGGGGCGGGTTTACTTTGGCACTGGCGTCGAAGGGCTTATCCGGCCAGCCCTGAGCGATTCTGTCTTCGGTTAGGGTCAGGTGGTGTGGTGTGGCCTCGGCAGTCACCGAGATTCCCTCTTCCCTGGCCCGGCGAATAAGCTCCACAGAGCCCTTGGTGCTAACATGGGCAATGTGCAGTCTGGCCCCGGTCAACCTGGCCAGGATCAGGTCACGCGCTACCATCACTTCCTCGGCGGCCGCGGGAATGCCTCTTACCCCCAGCTTAGCAGAGATCCGCCCTTCATTTATGATTCCGTCTCTGCTCAGCGCCCTGTCCTCACAGTGGTCAATGATTGGCAAGCCCAGATCCCTGCTGCACTCCATGGCGCGACGCATAAGCCGTGAATTCGCCACAGGGCTGCCATCATCGCTGAAAGCGAATACCCCGGCCTCAGCCAGCTCAGCCATATCGGTCAGTTGCTCACCTTTTCTACCTTTGGTGATGCAGCCTATGGGAAGAACTGTGACCACGCCTTCCTGTCTCGTCTTTCCCTTCAACCAGGCTATGGCAGCCGGGGTATCCAGAGGAGGATCCGTATTTGCCATGCAACAGACAGTGACAAAACCACCTATGGCGGCTGCCTTTGTCCCTGTGGCGATTGTCTCCTTATGCTCAAAACCTGGCTCCCGGAGGTGACAGTGGAGGTCTATGAAGCCGGGACAGACGACCAGTCCCGTGGCATCAAGATTCTTGGCTTTGCCCAGCATGTCGGAAAGTGAAGGGCTCAGAACGACAGTGCCGCCTGCCTGCACAATCTTGCCCCCGGCAATGAGCACGTCACCAACCTCGTCTAGGCCCTGACTGGGGTCGATTAGATGACCAGCGCGGACAATCAGAGAGATGTGTTCCCTCTTCACTGGCTTACATAGCTGCTGGGCTTGAACTGCTGAGCCTGAGCCTCCTCTTCCGAAGTAAAAACGATCAGATTCTCGAGTTTGATATTCCTAGCAAAGCGGCTACTAGCGCTGTGATATTTCTTGTTCTCCACCTTCCCTTGATGCCACTCTGAACTGGCAATATATCGAGGATAAAGCTCATAATCACAATAGATACACCGCAACGTTAAAGGCGCGCGGCTCACTATTGCGAAGGCGGGCTTTATGTACTTTGCTTCCGTCTCCTGGTTTGAGACACAGTTCATATTGGGACACTTGACCCCGGAATCTCGGGCATAGACCGGGTAAGGCGCCTTCGGAGCGAAGCAATCATCTTCTCCAGGGATCGTGATTTCCTTGACGCCCAACAGGAGGGCTACCAGCGCCATTCTGACAGGCACCCCATAGGCTGCCTGCTTGAAATACATGCTTCTGGGATCAGCATCCAACTCGTAGGCCAACTCGTCAACACGGGGCAGTGGGTGCATAACAAGTGCTTTCCTAAATCCCTTTCCTCTAAGGAGTTTCTTGTCCACCACCGGGTAACCTTTGTTCAACTCCTGTTCCTTCGTGGCCGGCCCTTGTCGTTCCTTTTGGAGTCTGGTGACGTAAAGGGCGTCGACCCCCGCGTTCAGCTCCACTTGCATGCTTATGTCGGGCAACATGGCGAGTTGATGCGGGCTACTCGGGGTCCTGTATATGGCATCAACAGGGTAGGGGCCGGTTTCGAGTTCTTGGTTCAGGTCTCTGCAGCTCTTCACTTCACCGCCATATTCGGTGCTCAATCTGCGCAGGACATGGACCGGCATCTCAAGCCCCGGGCCAGGACAGAAAAGGATAGTGGCGTCGAATCTAGCCAAAGCATAGATCAAGGAATGTACTGTTCGCCCGCGTTTCAAGTCTCCCCACAGGGCAATCCTGAGTCCCCTGATGGTCTGCCTCTCTTTTCTAATGGTATACAGGTCGCATAGGGTTTGGGTGGGATGCTCGTGGCTTCCGTCACCGGCATTTATCACGGGGATGCCAGCGTAGTCGGCAACCACCTTGGCCGCTCCTTCCCACGGGTGTCTGATGACGATTATGTCGGCATAGCTCCCGACCACTTTCGCCATGTCAGCAATGCTTTCGCCTTTGGCCAGCGAGCTTGCGCCTATGTCGGCTGCACTTATGACGCTCCCGCCAAGCCTGAGCATACCAGCTTCAAAAGATAGCTTCGTTCTGGTGCTGGGCTCAAAGAACAAGCTGGCCATGATCTTGCCCCGGCATAGGCCAGACTGCTCATCTGTGGAGTCAGACATCTTATCTGCCAGAGAGAACAGCGCTTCGATTTCGCCGTTGGATAGATCGTCTATGGACACTAGATCTCTATTTGCCAGATTCATAATGCCTCCTCCCTGGTCTTCTCCAAAGACTCGCCAGCTGTACGTAGCGCGATGGTCACTCCGTCCACCCCATCAACCTCGACGAGCTGAACCTGTATCTCCTCATCTCTGGAGCTCGGCAGATTCTTGCCGACATAATCGGCCCGGATGGGAAGCTCCCGATGACCACGGTCGATAAGCACAGCGAGTTGAATAGACCTGGGACGCCCCAAATCCATGAGCGCATCCATAGCCGCGCGAATGCTCCGTCCAGTATAGAGGACATCGTCAACCAGGACTACTCGCCTATCGGTTATAGTAGTGGGGATATCGGTGTGGCTCTGGTCCGCCGACTTCGATGCCGAAGGTGAAATGTCATCGCGATAGAGGCCAATGTCCAGGGTGCCCACCGGGATGGGGGTCCCTTTCAAGCCTTCTATTATGTCGGCTATGCGTCTGGCTAAAGGCACTCCCCGAGTTCGCATGCCCACCAGTACAATACCCGTCGCGCCCTTGTTCCTTTCTGCAATCTCGTGAGCAATACGGGCTAGTGCCCGCCCCATCTCTCTTGACGTTAGGAGAACCTTCTCAGGCACAGAAAACCCTCCTGCCTTCAAACTGGCAAGAGGGCTCAAGTGGTGCCTCTATTGCGGTATGCTTAAACACATTGCCCCTTACCAGCCTCACTGGACTGATTTAAAGGTCTTAGAAATTATGCCACAATTGCCAGGATAATGCAACTTTTCGCCTGAATACGATAACTGCCCCTGTTGGGTGGTGAGAACTGGGTGTTGCCTTTGAAGCCGGCTGAGAGCCTTGCCAGTGGCAATGTGTGGCAGGATTGTAGGGGAAAGGGGTAGCTCCTGCTATCCCTTTCCCCTAATGAGGTATAGGTTTACTGTCGAGAGATTTTGGTCGGCTGTGGAGTAACCACCGGGGAAACTCTTGAGCCGCTGTCCAAACGGGAGGCAGGAAACTTCTGGGCACGCCGCAAGAAAGAGGGCACGTCAAGAACATCGCTGCTCCCTCTTATCAGTCGACGAAGCTCCTCGGCGCTGTGTATTCCCAGGCCTTGTTGCTTGGCGAAGCCAGTGGCGATGACCGTAATTCGGACCTCGCTATCCATCTTGGGGTCAAACACTACCCCGAAGACTATGTTGGCATTGGGGTCTACTGCCTGGCTTATTACTTGGGCGGCCTCATTACACTCAAACAGGGTCAGGCTCGGGCCACCAGTAATATTGAATAGCACCCCCGAGGCTCCGTCCACGGATACGTCGAGCAAGGGGCTGGCCAGAGCGGCCTTGGCTGCTTCAGCAGCACGGCTTTGACCGCTCGCCCTGCCCACAGACATCCAAGCTGGGCCAGCATTTTTCATCACCGATTTGATATCGGCGAAGTCCAGATTGATCAATCCTGGAATAGTAACTACTTCAGAAATGGCCTGAACTCCCAACAGAAGAGCATCGTCTGCCAGCCTAAAGGCGTTATCCACACTCGTCTTGGCATCGCAGAGGTGAAGAAGGCGGTCATTAGGTATGATGATAAGTGTGTCAACCTTGTCCGAAAGCTCAACGATCCCTTCCTCGGCTACTTGGGCTCGATGGGTTCCCTCGAATGTGAAGGGCTTGGTCACAACCGCAATGGTGAGAGCGCCGCTCTGCTTAGCCACGTCCGACACGATGGGAATGCCGCCCGTGCCTGTGCCACCCCCCATGCCAGCCGCGATAAACACCATATCAGCACCCTCAACGAGGTCTTCGATTGTATCGCGGCTTTCCTCAGCTGCTTTGATTCCAACCTTATGATCGCCGCCAGCGCCCAAACCTCTGGTCAATTTCTCACCCAGTTGGACTCTGGTGGGAGCCTCGGCCAGAGCCAGAGCCTGGCCATCGGTATTCATAACTATGAAGTCAACGCCTTTGATGCCCTCGCGAACCATACGGGTGATAGCATTGCTACCGCCGCCGCCAATACCAATGGCTTTGATTCTTGCTGGAGCCGGGGTATAAATTTGCTTTGCCATTCTAACCTCCTTTCACAAATCAGGCCCGAAACAGCCTTCTCACGAGATTCATGAAGCTGCTCCAAGTACCAGCTCTTGTTTCCTTGTAAGTTGATCCCTCTTTCCCTCGTACCTGCCATAGGATTAAGCCCAAGGTGGTAGCATAAGCCGGATCGTGCAGGATATCGGAGATGCCATAGACACCCACACTCAGTGGTCGGCCTTTGCGCACGGGAATTTGCAGCATTGACTGCCCTAATTCCTCGAGTCCCGCCAGGTTGGATGTGCCACCGGTGACCACCAGACCGCAGGGTGCCAGGGTGTGATAGTCGCTGGTAGGCAGCTCGAGCAGTATGAGTTGCAGCAGCTCCTCCATTCGGGCCCGGATGATACTGCAGAGGTCCTTATAAGAGGCACTATGACCATTCTCGATACCCACTTCTTCTGTTTGTTCCGTCTCCAAAGCTGGCGCGACATTCCCGTATCTCTTCTTCATCTTCTCCGCGATGTTGAAAGGCAGGCCCAGGCCTATGGAGATGTCGCTGGTGACCTGGTAGCCGGCCACCGGGAGGATGGCCGTGTGATAGATGCTGCCATTCTTGAATACCGCTATATCGGTGGTGCCACCCCCGATGTCAGCCATAATCACACCGGATTCGCGTTCTTCCGGAGTCAATGCCGCTTCTCCGCTCGCCAGAGGCTCGAGGACGAGATCCTCAACGTCAACGCCGATACTACGCACGCATTTGGCCAGATTTTGTATAGAAGTTACAGAAGCGGTGATGATATGCGTCTCTACATCTAACCTGGAGCCGTGCATGCCTACTGGCTGTCTCACTCCCTCCTGGCCATCCAGAGCGTAAGAGCGAGGAATGGCGTGGAGAACCTTTTTCCCCTCGGCGACGGCGATATTACGAGCCACAGATAGCACCCGTTTAAGGTCCTGAGTACGCACTAATCGGTCATCTCTCGGGATAGCTACTACTCCTTTGTTATTCAGGCTGCTTATGTGCCTGCCGGTGACCCCAACATAGGCAGAGTCTATGCGTATGCCGCTGATTCTTTGAGCTTCTTTGACTGATGCGGCAATGGACTGTCTGGCTTCATCCATGTTGACTACGATGCCTTTGTGCAGGCCGCGACAAGGAACGACTCCCACCCCTAGAACTTCAATGTCGTCTTCCGCCTTGACATTAGCCACGATAGTGGCTACTTTGGTTGTGCCCACATCAATAGCTGATATGATTCTTCTCGCCATTTTCACCTCCTTTTTTTGCTGAAGATACTGCCTAGTTGAGTCGCTCGGCTATCCTTAGTTTGGCGCTGCGGCTGCGTGGGTTGGATTCTATCTCCAACGAGGTAGGTTTAATGACCTTCCGTGAAATGAGCTTCAAGGTGGGCACATGCCCACAGCGGCATATTGCTGTTCGCGGGGGGCAGACACAGTTGGCGGCTGCGTATCGCATGAATTGCTTTGCTATGCGGTCTTCCAGAGAATGATAACTAATAACCACCAATCTTCCCGCGGGGCGAAGGAGATTAATGGTCTGTTTGAGCGCCAGCTCGAGATTCTGTAGTTCACTGTTGACCGCGATACGAAGGGCCATGAAGGTTCTTGTGGCAGGGTGAATT
>SOJG01000083.1 GCA_004375885.1 Dehalococcoidia bacterium | reverse complement strand
TTGGTCCAAAGTTCAAGGCGAGTCAGCTTGGTCAGGTTGGCCAGAGGCGAGATATTGCTTATCTGGTTATCCCCAAACAGGAGCCATTCCAGATTGATAAGGTTGGTCAGAGGCGAGATATTGCTTATCGGGTTCTTCCACAGGCCCAGCTTTCTCAGGTTGGTGAGGTTGGCAAGCGGGGATATGCTACTTATCTGATTCTCCCCAAGAAGCAGCTCTGTCAGACTGGTGAGGTTGGCAAGCGGGGATATGCTGGTTATCTGGTTATCCACAAGGTAAAGGTATGCCAAGCTCGTGCAGTATTCCAGCCCGGTGAGGTCGGCGATATTCCTTGAATTAGCATCAAGCAGGGTAAGCACCGCCAGGTCTGAAGCGTAGATAGGACCCGTGGGCTTGTCGATGGCTTCCCTTATCGCTGTTTCAAGGTTAGGATCCGGTATGTTCACCTCAGCTAGTGACTCGAAGTTAGCCATTATGGAGTAGTCGCCGTTCATGGTAATGGTGGTTGAGGCAGCATTAGTGTTGCCAACAGTACCCACACTCCCGGTCCAGTTGACGAACTCGTATCCGGTGGCCGGCGTCGCGACCAGGCTGACCACCGTGCCCGCATCGCGGGCAAAGGAGCCTTCACCCGGCGTAGTAACCGAACCTCCAGCAGTGCTGGAGATGGTCAGACTGTACTGCCCGGGCGAAATCGTCTCAAAGTTAGCCGTTACGGAATAGTTGCCGTTCATGGTGATCGTGGTTGAGGCAGCATTGACATTGGCAATGGTCCCCACATTGCCGGTCCAGTTGACAAATTGGTACCCAGTAGCCGGTGTCGCCACCAGGTTGACCACCGCGCCCTCATCTCGGGTAAACACCCCTTCACCCGGCGCAGTGACCGAACCCCCAGCAGTGCTGGAGATGGTCAGGCCAAATTGCCCTGGAGGAATCGCCTCGAAGTTAGCCGTTATGGAATAGTTGCCGTTCATGGCGATCGTGGTTGAGGCAGCATTGACATTGACAATGGTTCCCACATCGCCGCTCCAATTGACAAACTGGTAGCCACTGGCTGGGGTCGCCACCAGGCCAACCGACTTGCCATCATCATAGATGAACGTCCCCTCGCCCGGTACGGTGACCGAGCCACCAGCTGTGCTGGAGGTGGTGAGGCCAAATTGCCCTGGAGCTATCTCGAAGTTAGCCTTTATGGAGTAGTCGGCCTCCACGCTGGTGATGATGGTAGAGGCAGAGGTGACTTCGGCAATGGGGGCACCACCACCACTCCAGCCCACAAACCAGTAGCCGCTATCAGGCGTCGCCAGCAGGCTAACCTCCGTGCAGAATTGGTAATAGAAAGTTCCCTCACCGGGAGCCGTCACCGAACCCCCATCGGTGCTGGAGAACGTAACCTCATACTCGGTAGCGGCGCAGCTTACCATCGCTGCCACTAGGGCTGCCGTAATCAAGAACATGCTGACTTGTGCTGCGCGGCGACGCTTCCTCCAACCGATTCTTGTCTTCACATTTCACCTCCAGATTCTTACGGCTGCCTGATCCATTAGGCCCAAAGCCCTGGCAAACCGGGCAACTAGACTTGGCAATGGCCTCAGGTTTCTAAGGAGACGGTATGCCTTGCTCCCGCACAGGAGGATGCCCAGTTCAGATCTCTATATTCGCTCGGCTGAGCAGCATAGGAACTACCACAACCGTCCGAGGCATACACTCAACTATCAACCTTATGTGAGCCCTATACTATTCTATCACCAGCGAGAACATTGTCAAGACCCCCTCTTCGCAGCCTCCGATAGTGTCCTCCTGCCGTCTCGGTCTCACGGCCAAATCGCGGCTAATGAGCTGGCGCCATCCAGGCTCTCAGCTGGCCAGGACCGGTTTGTTGGCCCAGTTAGCTCAGGAGTTTGACCTTTGCTCGGGTTAAATATAGAATGGATTTTGGCGAGTAAACCGGGTGACCGCCCTGGATTCAAATTGCCAGGGAGGAAAGTCCGAGCTCCACCGAGCAGGGTGCTGGGTAACACCCAGGAGGGGAGACCCTACGGAAAGTGCCACAGAAACACACCGCCAGCGGCCCCGATAGCATCGGGGTGCGGGCAAGGGTGAAATGGTGAGGCAAGAGCTCACCGGCAACTAGGAGACTAGTTGGCCGTGCAAACCCCACCCGGAGCAAGACCGAATAAGAGGGCTCAACCGCTCCGGTGTCTCAAGGCTCTGGAGCAGGTCTAAGGTGCTCGGCCGAAGCCTTCGGGTTGGTCGCTTGACCCTGATGGTAACATCAGGGCTAGATGGATGGTCACCGCTCCGACGCAGTCGGGGCACAGAACTCGGCTTATAGGTTTACTCGCCCGGAAATATTCGTCCGGCCCTTACGTGCCGCAAAGCACAGGCATGAGGCTCAAGCCTTGATTAGGGGATTATCAAAGGTGAGCACAAGGGGGGAAATGACATCCCAGCAGGCATAAGCAAGTTTGTTAGATGAGACGTCCAAGCATAAACTAGTAGTGTATGGATAACATACCCCCCAAGCTTCGTGATTTCGTTCTCTTTTGTGCCCAGAGGCGGAGCCCGGAGTGGCCGGCTATCTACGATGAGATGACCAGAGTGGCCGGACGAAAACTGTTCCAGGGCCTGGGCTATACGGAGCTCAAACAACTAGGATTGTCCTTCTCCCTATCTAATGTGGACAGAACCATCCGGTTGGTGAAAGACGTTACCTCCCAAAACCACCAGTGACCGGAATTCTGTTCTCTTGCCTTCAAGCGGATAGCATTTCAAACAACGACGGCTGCCCTCGCTGTCCCATTGCCCAGCACAAGGAGTGCCGAGGTAATCCCCGAAGGATCTGACTGCTCTATTCTGGCCCAGTCGAGCCAAGGAAGCTTATTATGCGGGTAGCTGTGCTTGCCGATCCTCGTGTAAACAGGTCGGTATAACTCATGGGTCAGGCTCGCCTTGGCGAATAAAAGAGAGAGTGAGAAAGGTGTTTCAATCAGACCGGGTTGATGTATCGTCTACGGCCATTCTCACAGATCCCGGAATGAGGTCATCGATGGCATTCTCTTTTTCAACCGAGGAGTTTCTACCGTCTTATGACAATGGAGCCATAGCCAACCACCCGGGAGAAGTCGCCGCTCGTATCTCCGCTGGTGGCATATTTCAGCAAGCTCGCCCTTGTCGCTTTCATTTCTCTGGATGCCACAATAGCCGCAGCCACCGGACCATATCCACACATTGTACAATCAAGCCTTTCACAGCGTCTATATAGCTCCTCCTCGTCAAGAGCCACTATGGCCTCAATTATGGAGCCGTCCTTCTCCATGGCGACAGAGTGAGGTTCATAATGGGTGAAATCACTACTGGCGACAATTATCAGATTGTCGCCTGCCCTAGATATTGCTTTGCCTACCGCGCGAGCAGTCTCTATATCCTGAGCCATCATGGCTATGGGGACAATCTTCACCTTCCCGTAGAGGTGTTGAAGCCATGGTAACTGCACCTCAATGCTGTGCTCATATATGTGAGCAGCGCTATCCTCCCTGATCACCTCCCCCAACACGCTTCGGGTAAGACCTTCGTTCATTTCCACTTCACCCAAGGGCGTATTCCAGGCACCTCCTACCCATAGGGACACAGGATGCCCATATCCTGTGTGGTTAGGACCGACTATCACCGCGGTATCGAGCATTCCATCATTAGCAAGCTCCTTATAGGCGTGGGCAGCTATCGGCCCAGAATAATAGTAACCAGCGTGAGGCACGATGATAGCCACGATCTCCCTAAGTCCTTTACTATTCACCTGCGGTATAGCTCCTGGTCCGAGCTCATGTTTGTAGCACCATTCGATTTGCTCCTTCAGTTCTTCGGCGGTGCCAGCATAAAACATGCCCGAAACAGCCGATTCTCTTCTTTGCACAAGACCCTCCACAAGCAGGACTATCCTCTAGGCTTTCTTTTCGCCCTTTTCTTGGCCCTCTTCTCGACCTTCTTAATTTCGACCCCCGTCTTCTCCCTGCTCGCCTCTGTGACCTTTTCTACGCCCACCCTGGCCTGGTCTCGAAGCCAGCGGTGGATCTCATCCAGAGCCGGCGGGAAGACGCTGAACACCTCTGTGTCGCCAGGAAACTGCAGCGAATGCCCCTCTCTGACAAACAGGAGCCCCGCCTCATCCTCCCCAAGCGTCTCGGATATCCTTCTGGCCATGAACTCATTTCTCTTCTTTGCCGCCTCAACATAGAATCCAGAAATCTTGCTGGCCACTTTCTCGCTCATGAAGCCGAGCATGAGGCATCTCTGCCAGTCCATGACCTCTTGAAACAACTCTTCATCTTCAACTGCCTCCGTGATAGCGCCGCTATCACACTCAGCTCTGGCAATCTGATAGCTCCTCGGATTCAGCCTCTCCATGGCCTTCAGACCATCTTCGCCAGATTGAGAGATCGATTCGTGGTAGACCCGGTCTACCTTCCCGATCTTCGACGCCAAGTTGGCTAGCTGTTCTGCTACCTCTTGCCAGTAGCGATCGCACTTCTCTCTGTACTCATCAGGGGCTTGGTCAGCAGCATAGACAAGCGGGACGAGGTAAAGCTTCTTTCCTTGCTTGAAGTGCTCAACTTCAAGCTTCTCTATTTTGCCTAGTTCCTCTGGCATGGATCCTTACCTCCTACTTGAGCAGTCCTTCGAAGCGTCGAAGTCTCCCATGATTAGCCACACAATCTCGCGCATGACGCCTCTACCTCGCAGCGAGATGACCAGGGTGAGACGAAAATCCACCCGGCTCTAACTCCTTCGCGTCAAGGGAGCGCAAATGATAGCGACTTCTACCATGGACACCATGACAAAGCGGGGGGCGGAACAAGCAAAGCGGACTCTTTTTGTCGACTACTCATCGGGCTCAGCTTCATTTCCCCAGTTCTGCATCATCCTCTTGACTTGCTGGGCAAGTCTGGGTCCCCCCTTGAGGCGCTGAGTGAATACGGGACAGCTCTGAAGGATCATCTCTTGACTCATGGCAGCCATGCTTTCCATAATCTGATCTAGTTCACTTCTTGTTTGCTCAGGGAGATTTGTCCCCTGCATCGCTATCCTGAACTGAGCGATATCCTCAACACTAACCTGTACAGGAGTCACGCAATTCTTATACCAGGGGCACTCCTTACATCTGATAAGCGAAGTGACTTCGTCTAGAATATCACCCATTCTTGCTGCTCCTTGCCAATATGATTTTACCACTTTTCCTCGCCAGAAGGGAAATCTGGTTCCCTGATACTGGCTGTTAAGACCTCGCCCGACTGCCAAGCATCGCGAGTACAAGTGGGCCCGTTTGTCAGAATAGCTGCGTGAGCCACTGCTTAGTTGCCATCCGAACTTCACCCTGAGGAAAACCGGGACTGTCCGTGGCACCAGATCGGCGCTCAGAATACGGACAAGTGAGGGACTCAGGAGGAAAGGGGACGCTAGGAACAGTCTTACCGCCAACCGCCCCACTCCAGGTGGGGAGTGCCTGTGCCACCACATCTGGTCAGTGGTCAATGCATAGCACCGACACTCCGCACCAACCCAGCCTTGTTTTGACTGGTTGATTCCTTGTGCTATAATACACCGGCGCCAGCGACAGCAGGTACCTCGAGGGTTTAAATAACTTGCCTGCCGAGGCTTAAGCCGACCCTGTGTTCGCTGGCACGGGGATTTTTGTTATAAACTGCCTCTCCGGTAACAGGAGCCAATAACAGAGAGGGTAAAGAGGGCGAATATGCTGAGAGAGAAAAAGGCACAAATAGTAAGCAATTTAGCCGATGATTTGTCACGAACCACTATTGTCATCGCTACTGACTATCGCGGCCTTCTTGCGAAGCAGATGGCCGAGTTACGCAATGCCCTGGCAAAAGCAGGTGTCGGATATCACGTGGTCAAGAATACTCTCGCCTATCGTGCCGCTGATCAGATAGGTAAGCCGCAGCTTAGAGACATAATCGAGGGGCCTGTCGCCCTGGCCTTCGGCTACGATGACGTAGTCAATGTAGCTAAAGCCCTTAACCAGTATATTAAATCGACGACATTGCCTCTGGAAATCAAAGGAGGACTGCTAGGAGATCGGATTCTGCCTCCCGAAGAAGTGCTAAAGCTGGCTAGTTTGCCGCCTAGAGAGGTCCTCATCGCAAGACTACTCGGACAACTGCAAGCCCCGGTAGGGAGTTTACACAATCTGTTGAGCTTCCCTTTGCGGGGGTTGTTGAATGTATTACAAAGCAGGGCTCAAGCCGCCAGCAAATGACGAAGGAGGTAATCATGTCACCGGAAGAGGTAGCGAAAGAAGACAAGCAAGGGGAGGCGAAGAAAGCCTCAAGGGCAAAGAAAGAGGTAAAGGAAGGGGAGGCAAAGGAAGCTTCGAAAGCAAAGAAGGATGCCAAGGGTCTGACCAAGGACGAAATCGTTGCTGCCATTAAGGGCATGACAGTACTGGATCTGGCTGATCTGGTCAAGACTCTGGAGAGTGAATTCGGGGTCAGTGCTGCCCCTCTAGCAGTAGCAGCACCGGCAGCTGCTCCTAGCGAGCAAGCAGAAGCAGCACCGGCGGAGGAGAAGACAGAATTCACCGTGACCCTAAAGAGCTTCGGGGAGAGGAAAATCGAGGTTATCAAGGCGGTGCGTGAGGTGACTACTTTAGGATTAAAACAGGC
>SOJG01000092.1 GCA_004375885.1 Dehalococcoidia bacterium | reverse complement strand
ATGGCAAAGAAAATCATTTCAGCTATTGATGTGGGCACAACTAAAGTAGCCACCATCGTGGCTAATATCAAAGCGGAAGACGACATTGAAGTTTTAGGAGTGGGAGTCGTTCCCTGTCGCGGCCTACATAAAGGCATCGTTGTCAATATGGATGAAGCCAAACAGTCCATTGCCGCATCAGTGAAGGAAGCTCAAAGAATTAGCGGCATACGTATAGATTCTGCCTATGTTGGGGTTACCGGCAGGCACATAAGCAGCCTGAATAATCGGGGGGTGGTAGCTATCCCCCGAGATGATCGATTAGTGCGTACTCAGGACCTTAAACGGGTGCTATCTGCGGCTCGTAATATCACCGTCGCTGAGGGAAAGAAGGTGCTCCACGCCATTCCTCGCTCTTACGCCCTGGATGGACAGGAGGGAGTGAGACAGCCCGTAGGCATGCATGGGTCCAGGTTAGATGTAGAAACCCATATCGTCACTGCTTCAGTAACTTCGATACAAAACCTGGCCAAATGCGTCCGCAGTGTTGGCGTTGATGTTGAGGACCTCGTCCTCGAGCCTCTGGCTAGTGGAGAAGCAGCATTGACTCCAGAGGAAAGAGAATCAGGTGTTATCATGGCTGACATCGGGGGCGGTACCACGGATATAGCGGTATTTAAGAATGGCAGCATCTATCACACCGGTATCCTTCCAGTCGCCGGTTACCAGGTAACCAGCGACATCTCCATAGGCTTGGGCCTGCCTTTTAATATTGCGGAAAAGATGAAGAAAAGATATGGCAATGTCACACCTACTCTAGATATGGACCAAACGGTCCAAGTGGGTATCGAGAATGGTCATAGCGCCTCTTATAAAGACCTATGCAATATTATCCGGGCTCGCATGGAGGAGTTGCTACAACTCATATTGCTGGAGATGCCCACCAGCGATTATCAGACCCTGGCGCCTTGTGGTTTAGTGCTCACCGGTGGCACATCCAATCTGTCCGGGCTTGACGAGTTAGGACAGTCAATGTTGCGAATTCCGGTGCGCAAAGGCCGACCTTTGAGTACGGGCGTCTATGGCATTTCCGATATCCTGCATGACCCTTCTTATGCTACCACCCTGGGACTGATCCTATGGCAGGTGCGAGGCAAAGAAGGATCAACTTACAGAGAAAAAAGGGCTGGTACTTGGAGCAGCTTTATGAGTTTAATTAGAAAGCTGTTTCGTGCCTGACTTGTGAAAGGAGGTTAGAATGGCAAAGCAAATTTATACTCCAACTCCAGCAAGAATCAAAGCCATTGGCATTGGCGGCGGCGGTTGCAATGCCATTACTCGCATGGTCCGCGAGGAGATAAAGGGCGTTGACTTCATGGCCATGAATACCGATGGCCAGGCGCTGGCTCTGGCTGAAGCTCCTACCAGAATTCAACTGGGTGAGAAATTGACCAGGGGTTTGGGCGCCGGTGGCGACCATAAGCTTGGAACCAAAGCAGCTGAAGAAAGCCGCAGCATAATCGAAGACCTCGTTCAGGATGCTGATATGGTGTTTATTGCTGCTGGCATGGGCGGTGGCACAGGCACAGGTGGCATTCCTGTAGTGGCTGAGATAGCTAAGCAGAGTGGCGCTCTCACCATTGCAGTTGTGACCAAGCCCTTCACCTTCGAGGGGACGCATAGAGCCGAAGTAGCCGAGGAAGGGCTGGTTACCCTCTCGGAAAAGGTTGATACACTTATCATCATACCTAATGACCGCATTCTTCAGCTCTGCGATGCCAAGACAAGTGTGGACAACGCCTTCAGACTAGCAGATGATGCTCTTCTGTTGGGAGTCCAGGCTATCTCCGAAGTAGTTACCGTCCCGGGACTGATCAATCTAGACTTCGCCGATATTAAATCGGTAATGAAAGACGCTGGCCCAGCTTGGATGTCTGTGGGTAAAGCCAGCGGGCAAAGTCGCGCTGCTGAAGCGGCTAAGGCTGCTCTGGCTAGCCCCTTGCTCGACGTATCCGTAGACGGAACTACGGGGGTGCTGTTCAATATTACTGGTGGCCCAAGTCTCACTCTGTTTGAGTGTAATGAGGC
>SOJG01000119.1 GCA_004375885.1 Dehalococcoidia bacterium | reverse complement strand
CCCACGACCCGCTGCTTAGAAGGCAGCCGCTCTGTCCAACTGAGCTACAGGGACGATCAGATTAAGTATAGCATGACAGAGCCTGAATGATGAAAGCGAAGTGTGAGCTAACGTTTGTGAGTCTGTTCTACATGCCTGCGCCAGCATTTCTCGTGCGCATAAGCCGCACATTTGGCGCAGTAATAAATGTGGGCTCTTGCTTCTTTGCTACAGACAGGACATTTCATGACTCATTGCCTCCCCCATCTTTTCCTTTATCGCCTCTGGAGTCAGTCACATAGAAGCCGGGCCCTTTGAACAGGATGGGGACGGCAGAGAAAAGGCGCCGGGCAATTCCACAGCAGCTGGGACAATCAGCTACCGGCTTATCATGAAAGCTCTGTCTAAGCTCAAACTGTAGTTTGCAGTTCAGGCATTGATATTGATAAGTAGGCATATATGTCCTCCTCTATTCTAAAAGGGGCGTTGTTTGTTCTTCTGAGGCGGGCTCTTCGGATCCGGGTTCGCCTGACACCTGTGCCATCGAGACTTGTTCCTCTGCTTTGCTCTCTCGCGCTCTAAACTCACCGTCCAAAGTAACGCTGCCTGTCTCGAAGGGGGGACGATGAGCCTGTAATACGTGCTCGTCCCAGCAGTAGGCATGCACAAAGGCACCGCAGGAACAATGGAAAACAACCCTGTCGAAAAGCAATGGATTTCCACATACAATGCAGTTCATCTATTTACCTCCTGTGGTTAGCACTCTTGATGCCAAAGTGCTAATTATAGCGTGCTGAGATAGTTTCATCAAGCTCTCGGTCGGCAGGCATATGACAATGATGACTACTTCGTCTTGTTAGGAAGAGTTCGGGAGCTGGCCGAAGCCCGGTTAGTTGACAATCTGTTTTCTTAGCCGCTAATATGACCTTACTCTTATGGGCATGAACTACAGCCTGCCTGAATCGTTCACATCTTATCGGGACACGGTGCGAATCGAGCTACGAAGGGTCATCGATGACTGTCCTCCGTCTCTTCGCGATGTGCTAGGATACCATATGGGCTGGCAGGATGAAAGTGGCCGTGCGTGCGACGGAGAATCGGGCAAGTTTGTTCGCTCGAGCCTTTGTCTTCTTAGTTGTGAGGCGGTAGGGGGCGATATATCGCAGGTAATGCCCGCCGCGGCAGCTGTGGAGCTGATCCACAACTTCTCTTTAATCCATGATGACATACAGGATGCCAGCTGTGAGCGTCATCACCGTCCGACTGTGTGGAGGCTATGGGGCCAGCCTCAAGCGATAAATGCCGGCGATGCCATGCTCACTCTAGCTTATCTGGCGCTCCTCAAGCTAAGGGAGAAAGGAGTGCCTGATGAAAAGACCGCGATTTCCACTCAGATGTTGACCTTGGCGTGTTTGGAGCTTTGTGAGGGACAATACCTGGACCTCGAATACGAAAACCGTTTCGACGTCACAGTCGAGGACTATCTCGACATGGCAGCCAAGAAAACAGCAGCCCTGCTTGGGGTATCGGCTTCTTTGGGAGCATACCTGGGCAACGAATGCAGTGGTTTGGTCGATTGCCTTCGGATATACGGCAAAGAACTGGGCATAGCCTATCAGATTCGCGATGACATAATAGGAATCTGGGGAGTGAAGGAAAGCGCTGGTAAATCTGCCGGCGATATCTCGCGCAGGAAGAAGGCCTTGCCCGTAGTCTATGGACTTCAGAATAGCAGGGGCGCAGAGAAGGAAAGGCTTGAGGAGCTCTACGCTCAAGAATCTATCGAAGGCGGAGACATAACTGAGGTCAGGAGGCTCCTTGAGGAGCTAGGCGCCAGGGATTATGCTGAGAATCTGGGTGAGCAATACTATTGCAGAGCTCTGGCCCAACTCGCAGCTGGCGGACTCGACGCATCCAGGCAAGCCCCACTTAGAGAGGCGGCTTGTTTTCTGGTGAAGCGCAACTTCTAGGAGGCAAATTGCCGAAAAAGACTATCGAAGATATACAGGTCAAGCACAAGAGGGTTCTGCTCAGGGTCGATTTCAATGTTCCGCTAAACGTAACGACTGGCGTTATCGGCGATGACAGCCGTATCCGAGCTTCCATTCCCACTATCAGGTATCTCGTCGACCATGAAGCTAAGGTAATCCTCTGCTCTCATCTGGGACGCCCTGGCGGCAAAGCAATTGAGAATTTACGGATGACCTCAGTGGCGCAGAGATTGTCACGGCTGACGGGCTTGCCTGTCAGCACGGTATCCGATTGCATAGGCCGGGAAGTGGAGCGCAAAGTGGGGATGCTCAAAGAGGGCGAGATTCTGGTTCTGGAAAATCTGCGCTTTCATTCCGAAGAGGAGGCGAATGATGCCGGCTTTGCCCGGGAGCTGGCCAGTTTGGCCGATATCTACGTTAATGATGCCTTTGGCACTGCTCACCGGGCTCATGCCTCTACTGTAGGTGTAGCTAAGTATTTGCCTGCCGTGGCTGGCTTCTTGATGAAGAGAGAGCTAGATGTCATGGGGAAACTCCTGGATGATCCAGAGCGGCCTTCGGCCTGTCTAATAGGCGGTGCTAAGGTGGGCGATAAGATAGAGCTACTGCAAAATATGCTAGGAAAGGTTGACATGTTGCTGGTTGGTGGTGGCATGGCGGCAACTTTCTTAAAGACGCAAGGATATGAGGTGGGGCATTCTTTAATAGAGGACGACAAGGTGGGCCTGGCCAAGGAATTGTTACACGAAGCCAAAGAGTGGAAGGTGCCGTTTTTGCTACCCATTGATGCAGTTGTGACGGAAGAAATCAAGGCGGGAGCCTCAACCAGAGTAGTGGCGACAACGGGCATACCGTCCGCCAGTCATATTGTGGATATCGGCCCTCAATCCGTTGAACTCTTTTGCAGTGAAATGGCAAAGTGTCGTACCATCATCTGGAATGGCCCTATGGGGATCTATGAGATACCTGAATTCGCTCGAGGAACCAGATCCATAGCGAGTTTTCTCGCCACCCTGAACGCCACTACCGTTATCGGCGGCGGCTCTTCTGCGGAAGTGGTTCAAGAAATGGGGCTAACCGACAAGATGACCCACGTTTCGACGGGAGGTGGTGCCAGTCTGAGATTTCTGGAGGGGGTTGCCTTGCCTGGTGTAGAGGTTTTGCTAGATAAGGAATAGCGGAGGATTATGAAATGCGAATACCTATTGTTGCTGGCAACTGGAAAATGAATACGACGGTCACTGAAGCTGAAAGGCTTGTTATGGAGATGCTTGAGAAACTGAACAGGATAGAAGGAGCGGAAGTGGTGCTTTGCCCGCCATTTGTATCGTTGGTCGCCGTAGGCATGATGCTTGAGGGTTCATCTATTAAGCTCGGGGCTCAGAACGTGTATTTTGTGACTGCGGGGGCCTATACTGGCGAGATATCGCCGCTGATGCTCAGCGAGCTGTGCGAATTCGTGATAGTGGGACATTCTGAACGGAGGTGGCATTTCGGTGACACCGACGAAGTGGTAAATAAGAAGGTGAAAGCGGCTTTAGCCAACAACCTTAAGCCTATTCTATGTGTTGGGGAGAGACTGGAAGAAAAGGAGGCTGGTAAGACAGAGGAGGTGATTCATAGGCAGGTGACCGCAGCTTTGGATGGTATAGAACATGTCGTTGCGAGCGATAGCTCCGAGTACCGGCTCAGCCGCGATGCGGAAATAGCTGCGAGCCTTGTGATAGCCTACGAGCCAGTGTGGGCTATCGGCACAGGTAAGGCTGCAAGCGGCGAGCAGGCAGCAGCCACCATCGAGTTCATCCGTGATGTTGCAGCCAAGACGATCGATAAGAATGCAGCTCAGAGTTTACGCATTCTTTATGGGGGTAGTGTTACCGCTGCTAACATTGCTGAGTTCGTTGCCCATCCGCAAATTGATGGTGCTCTAGTGGGCGGAGCCAGCCTCAAAGCTGTAGAATTCATGAGTATTATCCAGCAAACCATTGAAATCAAAGGAAGCACGAAGTAGTCGGCAACCAGTGATTGCCATCGTTGGTCCCACCGCTGTAGGAAAAAGCGACCTTGCCCTGTATCTGGCTCAATGCTTTCCCTCGGAGATAATAGGCGCCGACAGCCGTCAGGTCTATCGGCATATGGATATCGGGACTAACAAGCCAACTTCGGACGAGAGGGCAGCGGTGCCTCACCATGTGATTGATGTAATCGAGCCTGATGAAGACTTCAGCCTGGCCATCTATCATCAACTGGCTGTTGAGGCGCTGAACACCATTGCGCATAAAGGCAAATCGCCTTTACTCGTCGGTGGCAGCGGCCTTTACGTGTGGTCGTTGATAGAGGGATGGCAGGTACCTCGAGTGGGACCTGACCAAAAGCTAAGACGTGACTTGGAAGTCAGAGCTGAGCAAGAGGGCAGCCACATGCTTCATGAAGAATTACGGGACATTGACCCCATAGCCGCAGCAAGGACTGACCCCCGCAATACCCGCCGCATCATAAGGGCTCTCGAAATCTGGCACGGGACAGGGCAGCCTCCTTCTCGGTTGCGGCATAAGGTGGCACCGGGTTTTCCCGCTCTGGTCATCGGCTTAACTCGGCAGAGAGGCGAGCTATATAGAGAGATCGACCGGCGAGTCGACAGGATGCTGCAAAGGGGTTTGGTTGAAGAAGTAGAACAGCTATTGAGCAACGGGTATGGCCCTTCCTTGCCTTCTATGTCGGGCATAGGTTACAGGCAGATAGTACAGTTTCTCAGGGGCGAGATGACATTGCCTGAAGCTGCTGATAAGATGAAGTACGAAACACATCGATTGGCTCGGCACCAGTACGCCTGGTTTCGCCTCAGCGATAGCAGGATTCACTGGTTTGATTTATCTGGCGCAGGGGACAAAAACAGCGCTGCCACCCTGGGAAGAGTCAAAGGGGTCATAGAAGACTTCATATCGTGAGATTCTGTAAGAAGGATCGAATCTTCTCTAGAGTCAGAGTTGACATAACACCAGTGTCGGGTTATGCTGCAGTGACGGGCCGTAAGCAATTGCCTCAGGCTGTTTTATCCGCGGGAGATCCCCACGCCGTGAGCTTTTTGTCCCCGCCGATTGCTGGGTTTGCTGGTTGTATCCTGTACGGAGTGGGGGAGCTGTTGTCTGCCAGTCGGATGTAGGAGCATGAGATAAAGCAGAAGAGTTTTTCTACGCGCGCCGAAGCAGAACGAGTGCTCCTGGTAGGAGTCGGCGGCAAGACATCCAGCCACGGTTGGTCAGTTACGGATTCCCTAGAGGAGCTATCCCATCTGTCTAAGACCGCAGGTGCCAATGTTGTAGGCATGCTGACTCAGAACCTGCGCACGCCTTCGCCTACCTATTATGTAGGTAAGGGTAAGATTGAGGAGCTAATCCAGCTCAAAGAGCAAGCGCGATATGACACCGTGATCTTTGATGATGAGCTGTCGCCGAGACAGCAAAGAAATCTCGAGGAGGCACTGGGAGTCAAGGTTATCGACCGCAGTGCTCTTATTCTACACATATTCGCCCGAAAAGCCCGAACCCACGAAGGGAAGCTCCAGGTTGAACTGGCACAGCATCAATATCTTCTGCCGCGGCTTGTCGGCCAGTGGCGGCATCTGGAGCGACCCGGCGGTGGCATCGGTACCAGAGGTCCGGGTGAGGCTCAATTGGAGACTGACCGTCGCCTTATCCATAAGCGTATCAATCTACTTCAGCACAAGATAGAGAGTGTCAGGAAACATCGAGCACTTTACAGGGAGCGCCGTAAGGAGGCCGGCACGCCCGTCGTAGCTCTCGTGGGCTATACCAATGCCGGTAAGAGTACCTTGTTTAACACCCTGAGCAAAGCCACTGTGGATGTGGGGGACAGGCTCTTTTCTACTCTAGATCCCGTGACTCGGCGGTTGACTCTGCCCAGCGGGCAGCAATTTCTAATCACCGATACAGTTGGCTTTATCCACAAACTGCCGCCTTCACTCATCGCTGCCTTCCGGGCTACATTGGAGGAACTGGATGAGGCCGATTTGCTCATACACGTAGTTGACATAACCCACAGGAATGCCGCCCATCAGTGCCTGACGGTAGAAAAGCTACTCAGCGACCTGAATCTGGAAGATAAACCAAGGATCACTGCGTTCAACAAGGCGGACTTAGCTTTGCGCAGCGAGGCAGAACTGGGTGCGTTGATCACGGTTCCTTGCTTGGGGGAAGGGATCGTGTTGCCGGATGAGGAAACTGCTCTCATCTCCGCTGCCAAAAGATGGGGAGTGGACAGCCTCCTGGATAAAATAGCTCGTCATCTTTGGGGCCGCGCCAGGTAGAGTCATTGCAGTGTGTGTCCCGTCATTTATGACAACGAAGCAAAGAAAGAGGGAGCGAGAAGGGTCCTCAACGGTCTATCGTTGCTCTGCTCCTGTCATGGCACCGTGTACAAGCAGGAAGCAAGAGCTCTATTTAGAGAGAAAGTATTGTAGTGTGGAGTAGGGTTGGTAATCGGGTTATGAAGAAGGAGCCCTTGCGCCAAATATCCTGCTGCCTATCCTGATTATATTGGCGCCCTCCTCCAGCGCAACTTTGTAGGAATTAGTCATGCCCATAGAAAGATATCTCATCTCTGCATTGTGAAACTCCAGCCTCTTGATCCTCTCAAATATCTTTCTTGTCTCCTTGAAATAGGGCCTGGAGTCCTCAGGATTTCCAAAACGGGGCCCCATAGTCATAAGACCCATCACTGTGATATTTCTAAGACCGGATATTTCGCTTATTAACTGTTCCACATCTTCCGGGAGCACTCCTGATTTCTGTGGCTCTCTGCCACTGTTTACCTC
>SOJG01000089.1 GCA_004375885.1 Dehalococcoidia bacterium | reverse complement strand
CTTTGCCGGTCAACCAGGTCCTGCAAGGTCGTGGAATCCAAGACCTGAATCATGGCCTCCTTCATCCGGCTCCAGACCTCCCGGCTGACACAGAGAGCGGAGCGAACACACAGGGCGGGATTGTTGACACACTCTGCCGGCGCAATGGAACCTTCGAGAGCTTGCACCACCTCACTGAGCTTGATCTCCGAGGGTGGCTTAACCAACCAGACACCACCCCGAGCTCCTCGTGTGCTCCGCACCAGACCAGCAGCTATGAGAGGACCGATCAGATGCTGAAGATAAGGCAGTGAAATCTCCTGTCGCCCGGCGATATCCTTCAACGGAATCAGCCCTTCATCATGATGAAGAGCCAGGTCCAAGAGTGCCCTCGTTCCGTATCTTCCCCGCGTAGACAGCTTCATTCGAGTTGTCCCAAATTGTTGACGAAAACAGTCAACTTAGCGAACAGTAGCAGGTGGTGAAGGTCTTGTCAAGTTTTGAAAAATCGGCCGACCTGGGCTATGATTGGCTGAACAAGAGTGAGACAGCTGTCGATCACCCTGTAGGCGATAGAGATGAAGGTATTCAACACTCTGACCGGGCACAAGGAGGATTTCCAGCCCCTCGGCGAGGTGGTCACCATGTACGTCTGTGGAATCACCGCCTATGACGAAAGCCATATCGGGCACGCCATGGCTTATATAATATTCGATGTAATCAGGCGCCATCTGGAGTTCAAAGGCTACGAAGTCAAGCACGTGCAGAACTTCACCGACATAGACGACAAGATCATAGAGCGGGCTAATCAGCTGGAGATGCCGCCATTGGAGCTCGCTGACAAGTACATTGCCCGCTATTTTGCCGATATGGATGGATTGAATATCAAGCGGGCCCATATCTACCCTAAAGCAACCGAGGAAATACCAAAGGTCATCGAGATTGTCCAGGGCCTTATTGCCAAAGGCCACGCATACGAGTCTGAGGGGAGCGTCTACTTCCGGGTCAGGAGTTGGCCCGACTATGGCAGACTAAGCCGCCGCAACGTATCCGATATGATCTCCCAGACATGCGCATATGAAGAAAAGAAGGAATATCCACTGGACTTTGCCTTATGGAAGGCGTCGAAACCGGGTGAACCTTCCTGGGAGAGCCCCTGGGGGAGGGGCAGGCCGGGGTGGCATATGGAGTGCAGCGCCATGGCTCTAAGGCACCTCGGGGACAGCATGGACATCCATGGCGGCGGACAGGACCTGGTCTTTCCCCATCATGAGAACGAGATAGCACAATCAGAATGCTTCACCGGGCAAGCTCCCTTTGCCCGATACTGGCTGCATAGCGGGTTGATGCAGCTGGACAAGGAAAAAATGAGCAAGTCGACTGGTAACCTGGTGAGTGTTAGAGACGTACTGAGCCGTTTTAGCTCTGATGCGATTCGCCTTTTTGTCCTGGGCTCGCACTACCGGAGTCCCCTTACCTACAGTGAACAGGCTCTGGAAGCGACCGAGAAGGGGGCCGAAGGATTGCGCCGGGCATTGGCCCACCAGGCCAGTGCCGACATTGGAGTTGGTGTACTGGACGTCGAGCCCTTGAAGCAGAGATTCGTCGAAGCCATGGACGACGACTTCAATACAGCGCAGGCAATAGCAGTTCTCTTCGAGTTGGCGAAGGGCATAAACCGCGGCGTTGAACAAGGCCTGAATGTGGCTGAAGCCCAGCATACACTGCTCAAGCTGGCAGACATTCTAGGGCTGACCTTGAAAGAGAAGACGCAGGTTGCACCCGACACAGAAGCCTTTATCAGTCTACTGGTATCTATCAGAGATGACTTGCGACGAGACCAGCAATGGCAACTGGCTGATAAGATCAGGACCGGACTGGCCAGTTCAGGAGTAACCCTTGAGGACACCCCTCAAGGGACAAGATGGACTTACAAGAGGATGCAGGGCAGACTGGTGTAGCAGCGGAGTTCATCTCAGCCATCGGGGCGGGGACAAGCCCCGCCTCTACGACCATAAACACACAGTGACCACGTAGTGGCGGGGTTCAACCCCCGGCCCGCGGGTGCGGGCGGCCTTGGGCAAACCCGAAGTCCCCAGCACCGAATCGACGCC
>SOJG01000041.1 GCA_004375885.1 Dehalococcoidia bacterium | reverse complement strand
ACCACCAACGAGAAACTGTCAACAGTTTGTGCTGGCTGTCCTCGTCCAGCACTTTAGTGACTCATCACCTCCTTTGTTTCGTCTTGCAGGTAGCACCTACGCAACTCCGAGGAACGAGGTAACTCGAAATTCGTGAGCGCGTTTGTTCCTCGCCCTCAACTGCTATCCTGGCAGATCCTCCTGTGCCCTGCGGTACTCCAGGTCTATCCGGTCAGCCTCGGCAGCTAGATTCTCCCATTCCGTGGTCAGCCTGGCCACCTTTTCCCTCAGGGCCATATACTCGCGATTCACAGCGACTATGTTCTGAGGATTTTCATAATGAGTGGGATCCGCCATCATACCTTCGATCTCTTGAATTCGTTCTCTGGTCGCTGCCAGCTCCTGCTCTATTCGCGTCATGCGTTCCTTTACCGGCGATATGCCGCGGTGATACTCATTCCGAAGGCGACCTTCGAGTGCCTTACGCTGCCGCTTTTCCACAGCGGTTGCTGGACGGTGTAGCTGCCCCGTTCCAGGCCGGGTCTCGATCATTGCTGCCTCACGGTCTGACGGTCCACTCTGCCACAGATAGTCGTCGTAACTGCCGGGGAAAACGGTTACCCGGCCGTCCCGCACCTGGATGATCTTATTGGCAGCCTCTCGGATGAGGGTGCGGTCGTGCGTGATGAAACACATGGTTCCTTTGTAAGCATTCAGCGCGTCGGTCAAAATCTCGCGGGACGGTATATCCAGATGATTGGTGGGCTCGTCAAGAAGAAGAAAGCTGGCCGGCCTCATGAGCATCCTGGCAATGGCGACGCGGGTCTTCTCTCCACCCGAGAGCACCGATATATTCTTGGTCACATCATCACCGCTGAAGAGGAACGCCCCCGCCAACCCGCGCAAGCGTTGCTCCGGCTCGCCCGGCGCAACGCCCCGTAGTTCTTCAATGATAGTATTGTGCGGGTTGAGAGACTCTACATAATACTGGGCGAAGTATGCCGTAGTCACATTGTGACCCAGTACCCGCTGGCCGCCTTCAAATGGCAGGACGCCGGCCAGCATCCGCAGAAGGGTCGTCTTGCCGGCCCCGTTTATGCCTACGATGGCAGCACGATCACCTCGCTCCAGTGTCAGGTTGAGGTCCCGGTATACAACGTGTTGCCCGTACGATTTGGCAACGTGCTTGAGTTCGATGACGATGCGGCCGCTCCGTGGAGGCTGAGGGAAGTTGAAATGTATCTTCTTCGTTGACCGAGGCACTGTGATCCGCTCGATCTTCTCCAGTTGCTTGATACGGCTTTGCACCTGTGAAGCCTTGGTATTCTTGGCCCGGAAGCGCTCAATAAAGCGCATCTGGCGGCTGATTTCGCGCTCCTGGCGCCGGGCAGCCGCCTGCCGCGTCTCGATATCCTTCCCTCGGGCCAGAACGTAGCTATCATAATCGCCACGGTAGAAGATAACGCCCTCATCCTCGATGGCTATGACCGTGCTCACAACATTGTTGAGAAAGGCTCGGTCATGCGACGTGACCAGGATGGCACCGTGATAGCGTTTCAGATAGACTTCAAACCAGCGCTGCGTTTCCAGATCAAGATAGTTCGTCGGTTCATCCAGCAGCAGGATATCCGGACTAAGGAAGAGGAGTCTGGCCAGTTCAATACGCGTTCGCCAGCCGCCGCTGAACTCAGGCAACGGACGCCCGAAATCTGATTGGGCGAAACCCAGCCCTGAGAGGACCATCTTTGCCTCGTGTTCCGAACTGTAGCCACCCCTGGCCTCGAAAAGGGACTGCAGCTCGCCCAGCTTTCTCAGCAAGCCATTCAGAGTCTCCTCGTCCTTCTCCTCCGCCAGGTCTTCCTGAACGAGGCGGATCTTATGCGCAAGGTTGGTGACGACATCGGATGAACCGGAGACGTATTCCAGCAATGTTCGCTCGGATAATGGCTGCACATCCTGGCGCAGATAACCGATAGTCGTGTCACGCCGCAGGGACACGCTTCCG
Organism: Dehalococcoidia bacterium; assembly: GCA_004375885.1. GTDB lineage: Bacteria > Chloroflexota > Dehalococcoidia > GIF9 > AB-539-J10 > RBG-13-51-36. The sequence continues at coordinate 4,835 of SOJG01000041.1, read as the reverse complement.
GAATCCGGCATGATGTTGCCTGTTATGATCTCGAAAAGGGTGGTCTTGCCCGAGCCATTCCGTCCGAGGACCGCAATGCGGTCGCTCATGCCAACAGTAAAGGTGACCTCGCTGAAAAGCTCATGGCCATCATATGATTGCGACAGGCCGGTAACACTAAGCATATGTTCCTCTTGCCGTAAACACCACAATTATAGTTCGAAAGGCGGACCCGATGAAAGGCCGGCTTCAAGCAATAGCGCGGCGCAAGTCCAGGTCGGAAACCTGCACATGTTCAGGCGCTTTGCGCCCCGTGCCTGAGAATGCGGGAGACCACAAGGCCCGCTCCGGTAATCCTCCACCCAATACAAAGCAGGAAATGGGGCAGCATTCCAGGATCTCAACCTCGCAGTTCGAGGAAGGAGTGCGACCGGGGCAAAGATCGATATTGTGTATGCAACCGATTTAGAACCTTTAGATTGAAGGCTGTGAAAAGGCCTTAAGGATTCTTGCCTTCTGATACTACTTCTTGTGACTACTACCGCCCAAAACCTCTGAAGCTGCCCTGGCCCACCCTTCGGGACCAATGCCGCTGACACGTTTCAAGTTCTTAACGTTCAACTTATTCCAGCGCTTATCCCCCGTCTGCACTATCATTGGCGAATCCACGGCGGTTAGCATCTCAGCGTCATTCAAGCTGTCGCCGATACCGACCGTATACGCGTCACCGAAGTTGAGCTTGAAAAGCTCCAACAGAATCTTGACTGCCTTGCCTTTATCACCACCCAGGCATGCTTCGTAGAACCTCCCACCGAAGGTGTAGCTGAGCCCCACCTCCTCTATGGCTGCCAGGGTTGACTGCAATTGCTTCTTGTCTCCTTCTATTATTACCGTTTCACTGTACTCCCTTTGCTTGGCAAGCGCCGCCATGAGCAGGTTCAAGCCAGTCACCTTGGACACTTCTTCAGTGGTGAGGTCGCCAAAGCAAGTGACCTTTGCTTCCTGCTTCCCGCACAGTTTTCTTAGTTTGCTTCTCACTTCTTGGTACGGAGCACCGAGTTCAATAACGAAGTAGTCATCAACTATTCTGCTGAACGAGAAAGGGAACCGGAAGTAGTCTTTCGGCACTACGATAGCCGCCCCGTTCTCGATAATGAACGGGTCTGCAATACCCAGTTCGTGCCTGTACACCTGCTGTTCGGCCATCGTCTTGGCAGAGCAGAATACTATGGGGATTCCTGCCTCCTGCAACTTCCGTACCGAATCAAGTGCCGCCGCGTATGAGTAGCTGACCGGATGCAGCAACGTGCCATCAAGGTCGGTGAAGACCAGCTTCGCAGCCTCCCGCGTCTTGCGGGCGGCTGGTGGAAGGCTCACCCCTACTGGCCACCCTTTCGGTATGGCGTAATCGCTGAGAGTCCTGTCCATGAGACGGCCGAACTTGACCGCGTCAACGGTCTCCGGCGGCGGCAGCATCAGCAATGACGGCACTTCTCCATCCCGCGGAATGCATTCCAGTTCTATGAGGTGTCTGGTTATCAGTCGTCTCGTCCCATCCTCGCATAGCGGATTGTGGTAGATCACCGACAGACTGGGCATCAGTATATCCTTAAGAAGATGTTCTTCACCTCGTTCCTCGTGGACATGAGGATTTATGGTCTCCGTCTGAATTATGTCCACTCCCTTTTCCATCACCGCCTTGTCAACCGGGGATGCCAGGCCTGAAAACTGCTCGAAGATGGACATCAGTTCCTGGGTTTCCACGCCATAGCCGGTGGCGTAGGTTAGTTTCTTTGCCAGTTGCAGGCTCATGGCATGTTCGCCTGCATTGGCGGTCTTGATGATGTCGGTCTCAAATCTGCCCTTGGCGGATATGAAATGATTTACATATTTGTTTGTTATTTCAGACACCCGTCCCCATTTTCTGAAGTACAGCTCACCGGACATCTTGGGTTTGTATCTCCATAGAAGCCGGGTCATCACATATGGCGAATCGGACAGGCTGAATCCAACGGCATAGTGCTGGGCATATTCCCACACCGCACCAGGAATGTAGTTATCGGTGTCAATGAATCCAACATATTCTTTGCCCAGCGCCATAGCCAGTAGAATGCCGATGAGCATCCCTTCTGCTTTGCCGCTTCTCACCAGCCCTTTCTCATCAAGGATCTGACTATATCCACAATCAGCCAGCGCTTCTCCCAGACGAGGGTCTTTCTGATGAACGATAAGCGCATTTCTCTTCGTGGCAATGCAGAATCGGTCCAGGATTTCCCGTTCTTTCTTCAGATTATCAATCTCTCCCCGCCGGCTATTAGACATCACAATCATCAGGCAATCGTGCGGGATGCCACTCAGTACGCCTTCGAAAACCTTTACGTCCTCGTCCTTTATCGGGAGAACAATAGCCAGTTCACGCTGAATACCAGCAATGACGTCACGGTCAATTCTCTGGGGCTCAACGCTGTCCTTAATCGGGGATGGGATTCTGACGCCAGAGTCAAGCTCCAGCACCCGACGCACAGGATGGAGTCTCACTGCTCCGAAGTGTTCAACTTGCTTGCCGCTTTCAATACGCATTTTCTTGCTATAGACTATATCGAGGCCAGTACCTTGGCCCCCACATTATAGCCAATTGTAACCCGTTGCAGCCACCGATGAAGCGATAGCTCAGCCTTTCTTGGATGACTATTGTGAAGGTGCCATTCTGGCACGTCGACTGAACAGGACTCAAACACAAGGACTCCCCAGTCTAGTCAAGCCTCCTATTAGATATCGATTGCAGGTCAGGAGCATGGCGTACAAGTTTCTCAATGGAGAAATGGTTATTCGATAACCGAAGCGCCACATAGTCAGAGAAGAGTAACGAAGCGCTGCAAATCTGGGTGTCAGTATCACTAATGCAGCTCTAGGCTGATTTCACGGCCTGAGTAGTTTCCTCAAATTGCTGGCCTTGCGTTCATGACGACGGGCCGCTGCAGCAAGGGCAACACCCAGGCAAACAAGCACAATTCCAAAGAGCCCAATCGGATCCGATGAGACACAGAGAATACCACCGGCCGCCAGTCCCGTCGTTACAAGTACTATGGCAAGAATAGTATGGCCGTTTGCCCTGCGATTCGCTTCATCAACTGCCTCGCGGATCTGAGCCTCTTGCCATCCTGTATCTTCCTCGACTAAGCCTTCGCCACACCAATGACAGAATAGTGCGTCTTCATCTGTTTTTCGCCCGCAGTATTGACAGTATGCCATGGCGATATCTCCCGGTCTCTTGGCAGTCAATCACATTACAATATAAAGCCAAGCAAAGTCAACCATCACGGCGTCCCTTCATCTCTTGTGTGTCACCAGTCTATCTGAACTCGATCATACAAGGTCTCGAGGCATCATCATGTCTCGGCACGTCACCACTTCCCTCTAGCCCACTCTAAGCACCGGATATGTTCCGTTTGTCTTATAGGCTAACCTGGGCTAAAATACGTGATGCTATGTGTTTAGCAGTGCCGGTGAAGATCGTTTCGATAGACGGAGACCAGGCAGAAACAGAAATTGCCGGAGTGAAGCGCCGGGTCAGCATCGTTCTTACTCCAGAGGCCAAGATAGGGGATTACGTATTGCTTCATACAGGATATGCCATAAGTGTGCTCGATCAGGCTGAAGCCGAGGAAACCCTGAAGCTTCTGGAGGAGATAGCAAGTCTAAGTGAAATTCATTGACGAATACCAAGACAACAAGCTAGCCAAGGGGCTGGCATGGCAAATTGCTCAGCGCTCCACCAAAACCATAAGACTAATGGAATTCTGCGGCGGGCACACACATGCCATACTGCGGCATGGGATTCGTCAACTGGTCCCTGAAACAGTGGGGCTGCGGTCGGGACCCGGCTGCCCCGTCTGCGTTACAGCAACCGCCGACCTGGACAAAGCCATCGCCCTGGCACACCTCCCCGGAGTTATCCTTACTACCTTTGGCGACATGATAAGAGTTCCCGGCAGCTACTCAAGCCTGCAACAGGCGAAAGCCGAGGGAGCAGATGTACGAATAGTATATTCCACTATAGATGCCCTGGAGATAGCGAGGGCCAACCCTGAGAAATCAGTCATCTTTATCGGCATCGGCTTTGAGACCACGGCGCCCACTACAGCCGCTTCCATACTTCAGGCACAACACGACAGACTAGAGAACTTCCACGTTCTGTCCCTTAGTAAGCTGACCCCGCCGGTGATGAAAGCACTGCTCGATTCAGGTGAGGTCAAGCTGGAGGGCATCGTCTGCCCGGGACACGTTAGCGTCATAATTGGCTCTCATCCTTATGAATTTATCCCCCGGGATTATGGAGTTGCCTGTGTCATCTCGGGCTTTGAGCCACTCGACATCTTGCTATGCATAGACAAGCTGGTGCAGCAAATTGAAAAGGGCGAGCCCAAGATCGAGATAGCTTACCACCGGGGAGTAAAGCCAGAGGGAAACAGAAAAGCCCGGCAACTGATGGAGGATGTTTTTGAGATTGGCGAAGCTAACTGGCGGGGAATTGGAATCGTCCCTCAAAGTGGCTTCAAAATGAGGGGAAAATACGAGCAATTTGACGCCGACAAAGCTTTTTCAGTGCCCGTGAAGCCATCGAGGGAGCCTGAAGGATGTCGGTGCGGGGACGTAATCCGCGGCGCAGCTACACCACTTGAGTGCAAACTCTTTAGAAAGGTCTGCACCCCAGAGAGACCCGTGGGCCCCTGTATGGTCTCGAGTGAGGGCGCCTGCGCCGCCTATTATCAATTCGGGACTCCTGAAAACTCGCAGAGTTCTTAGAGCAGATACGGAGCAGGCTTGACAGATACGCTTTTCCGAAATCCCCCCTC
>SOJG01000088.1 GCA_004375885.1 Dehalococcoidia bacterium | reverse complement strand
ATCCACTCAACGGCTGGGCTTACGTAGATGTAATGCTCGTCTTTCAATCTTAAACGGTAGATAATGTCCATGGAATGCTCGGCAAGCAGCTTGTGCTGTTCCTGCATCTGCTTGCGCTCGGTGATGTCCATGTCGTTCCCCAAGATTGCCCGTCTCCCACGGTACTGAATTGAGGAAACTGTCTCCATAATCCACCTAGTGCTACCGTTCTTACAAGTCACCCTGAATTGGTATGCTGAAGTAAGTTCTCCCTTCAGCATTTTTATGGCATTTTCCCTGACCATCTTCCTGTCTTCAAGAATAACAAGCTCTAGAGAATTCCAGCCCAGCAATTCATCTTCCCTGTAGCCGGTGAATCGCTGGAAGAGGGGGTTGATATAGCAGAATTTCTCATCCTGCACGATGTAAACGCCAATTGGTGATTTGTCGCCCAGAATCTTGATTAACTCTTCTGTCTCTGTTCGTTCCATCATTGATTTCATGTGGCTATTACCTCGGCTTCTCCGATTATTACAGTAACATGGTTGGTCTTCGTTCTAAGGGTCTCTATCTGATCTGAGGTAAATAGTCTCCAACCCCGCCAATCCCGATACTCGACATCCGAAAATATCCCTTCTTTCAACCATCTGAAGAGCGTATTTCTGCTGATGCCGACCATTCGGCAAACCTCGACCGTCCTGTAATAGGTCTGACCATTAATAACAACAGGCATATTTTCTTTTCCTGAGACTATTCGGGTATACCATAGTATGATTCTTGCTTTGGAACGCGTCAATCACCCGTTTGTACCGCTATCCCGCTACTTTAGTCCTGGCCCGTCCCGTGGCTCATATCCGTTGGACACCTGATGCAAAGCTCCCCCACTCTGACCACAGCCCTCTATCCTCACTGAAGACCAATGGGATGAGGTCGCCAGATCCTGCCAGAGGGATGGTAATGAATCGTAAATCCTCCACGGGATCCGCATGCTTCAGATTTGGTCTTCCCCAGTGTTTGCCGAGGCCCAGGGGTGGCTCCATTTTGCAGGCCAGTGCGTAAGTTCTCCTGGGGAAAGTGCCACTGGCCTGAGGCTCCTACACTGATCAGCGAAAAGCTGGTATAATCAAGCCAGCGTTTTAGCTATTGGGGCGTCTCATGAGAGGTGGGCGAAAAAAGATAGTCCTCATCAGCCTGGTTGCTGTTTTCATGTTCCTGGGAGTATTCTGCTACAAGACCTGGCTTATCGCCTTCGTCATCACCAGGTGCCTGAGCGGCCGAACAGACGGCAAACAGGGAATCGTCAGGTCAATAGTCCTCCCCTGGCGAAGCTACCGGATCCATTTGCACCACTGGTTCCTTGCCCTGATTCTTGGTTGCGCATTCGCGATAAACGGCTTCTACATCCTGCCACCGGAGGTCTTCTACGCCTCCGTCTCTGCCATTGTCTTCCAGGGGATCTTCTGCTACGGAGACTGGTACCGGATCATAGCAAAGAGAAGTGTTCTGCCAGCTTTCGAACCGCACATGTCATTAGCTGCCGGGGATGACCCGGAGCTTAGACTAGTCACGCCTAGAGCGATAGTCGAAAACAGCTAGGGCAGCACGCCTCTGGTCGCCCATGCTGTAGCAGGGCCTAGCTCTTCTGTGCTTCACCGCCGAGCAGCAAGCACATTTGCCTGGCATTTACCACCGCCTTGTCTTGGTAGCAGTTGTTGAACAGGACATGCATCTCCGTCGTCCGGCTGGCCAGCTCGGCGATTTTGCCTGCCCACGGCTTGAGTTCTTCCTCGGAGTAGAGGTAGTTGAAACGCTCGGCCGGACCGATACCTTTCTTCTCCCAGTTCTCCGTGTTCCGCCCGTGAAAGCGAACCAGTCCTATGTCCGAGGTTACCTCTGCGACAGGTGGCACACTTGACCTGAAGCCTTGCGGCTCGTCAACACACACAAATGGCAGGTCGTTGTGCCTGAGAAAATCAAAGGTCGTGGCCCGATTCTCTTCGCTCAACCACACATTGTTCCTCAACTCTATAGCAATACGGTATTGTGGCAGTTTCCCTTTGCAGATTATGATGTAGTCATGTTGCCGTGAGCCAGGGTAAAACCAGGGTGGAAACTGGAAGAGCACAA
>SOJG01000062.1 GCA_004375885.1 Dehalococcoidia bacterium | reverse complement strand
CCTGATCTTCAGCTTGAAAGGCTGACGTCCTGGGCCTCTAGACGATGGGGGCAACATCAGGCATTTTACTGGCAAATAGCCGAATGTGCAAGGCCTGGATGGCTAGTAACCAGCCCAGTCACCTTTTGTCACCAGTAGTGAACGTAAGGCAAACGTGATTCTCACTCGCGCTCGCGGTTGAGCCTGGCGGCAATGTGCACGGTAGTTTCGCCCTGGCCACGGAGCCCTTTTCTCAGCCAGTACGAGGTCTGGCGTACCATCAGTAGCTTCGGAAACAGGTAGGACTTGTTGTCACTTTGACTGAAAACTGTTACAATTCCCCTGTTTGTTTCCAGTAGCTTATGCCGTAAAGTGAGACAAACCAAGAACCTGCGATTCTATGCTCGTGAGATTCTAGCAGGAATTCATTATTGAACTGGCATCCAGGATGTAGTTTCCTGAGCCTAATGCTGTACAAGGAGGTTAAGTATGTGGAAAACTGAAGCCACGCGAGCTGCACGTGTGGAGACGGCAGTAAGGCAATGTCTCCCCCCCTGTCAGATCAAATGCCCCATAAACGAGGATATCCAGCGGACAAATGTGCTGATTTCTCTTCTCCCTGAAGACATGGATTCGGCAAGAGAAGGTATAATCCAGATTGGCGATTACCTCTATGAGAGGAATCCATTCTTTAACATTTGTGGTTACATCTGCGGCCGCTGTGAATTGGAGTGCAACTACAAGAACAAGGGCGGGGCGATCAAGAGAAGGCTACTTAAGAGATTCCTATCGGATGTGTATACCGACCATCTGAAGGAACTGGAGAAGTACGAGACGGTTCAGAGCAAGGAGAAGGTGGCTGTCATAGGCGGTGGCCCGGGTGGGCTGATGTGTGCCTATCACTTAGGCAAGAGGGGATACCGCACAACGATATTCGAGGCTTCTGACAGGCTTGGCGGAGTGTTGTGGCTGATCCCGGATTATCGCTTTGACAAGGACGTTCTGCAGACTACGGTTGAGAATCTCATAAGAATCGCCGGCATAGAGGTCAGGTATAATAGCAAGCTGGGGGCGGGGGGATTGACCCTGGAGCGACTGAAGAACGAGGACTACAAAGCAGTCTTCCTCGCGCCCGGGTTGCCATCTCCCAGAGTCCTGACTTTTGAAGGACGATTCGTCGAGGGGCAGGATCTGGCCGGTGTCATGTATGGTCAGACCTACTTGTACGAAATCAGTCAGAATAACATCGCCCCAGATTATTTCGGGGGCAAGCGTGTCATAGTGATAGGTGGTGGGAATGTGGCCTTTGATGTGGCCAGGTCGGCCAGGAGGCACGGAGCGGAGGTGACTGTCGTAGCTCTTGAATGTGAGGACAAGGACCATAGAGATGGTATACCTGCCGACGAAGAGGAAATCCGTGGCGCCCGGGAGGAAGGCATAAGGATAATCTATAGCCGCGGTGTGAGAGAGATCGTAGGACAGAGCGGAAGATTTAAGGGGATTAACTCCCCGACCTGCGTTAGCGTGTTTGATGAAAGAGGCTTCAATCCGAAATTCGATTGCCGGGACTGTATGGACCTTGAAGGGGATGTACTCATAATCACAGTGGGACAGGCTCCTGATAGGTCGCTCCTGCAAATGGAAGGCGTTCTGGATGCGCAAGGTAGATTCGATGTAGACCAGCTGACGTTGCAGAGCATGGGCAAGCCCTGGGTGTTCGTAGGCGGTGATGTCAGAAAGGTGGGCTTTATGGTCGACGCTATGGGTGAGGGGCTTGTGACTGCTGAGTCAATTGACAGATACCTCAGGGGGGTTGACATGAAGGAGGGCCGGGTAAGGGACCTTGAGGCGTATCAAATCCCGCTGAGGAGAAGCTATAAGCCTGAGCCGGAAGTGCCCTGGATGCCACCAGAGGACAGAATGCATTTCCAGCTTCTTGAAAAGGGGTTCACACTGCGGGAGGCTATTGAGGAAGCGCGGAGGTGTGTCGCCTGTGGTCCGTGTCTATCCTGCAACGCTTGCGTCTCGATTGGTTTTCAGAAATCCTTGAGTCCTGTTGAGGTCGATGTGGCAAGGTGTAGCGGCTGTGGCCATTGTGTTTATGTCTGCAACTACTACTCTGCTCATTTGATT
>SOJG01000054.1 GCA_004375885.1 Dehalococcoidia bacterium | reverse complement strand
GTGCCGCGTCTCTGGCACTGTATATTTGCTACGTCTTAGCTAGCTCAGTCTTCGTAAAGCAGCGCCCAGTTCTTGATATAATCTGTCGAGCATCTGTTCCTGCCTTTGATCAACTTCCTCATCTGTCAAGGTGTGGTCGGGCGATTGATAGACAATCCTCACGGCAAACGATTTCTTTCCCTCAGGTATTTGCTCGCCCCGATAAAGATCAAAGAGAGTTACCTGCCTTACCAAAGGAAGGGTCCGGATTATCTCTTCCACCTTCCGAAAGGGCACTTGCCCATCTACTACTAGCGCAATGTCGCGGATCACGAAGGGGAACCGTGGAATAGCCTGGTATTCGTTTGTACCGGCAACACTGGTCAACAGCTTCTCCAGGTCAACTTCTAAAAGGTAGACACTCCCGGAAAGCTCAAAGGCCTGCGCCACCCCAGCATGTAGTTCACCCAAGATGCCTACTTTGTCACCTTCAACGATTATGCTAGCTCGTCTTCCCGGGAACAGAGCGTCATCATCGCCGATATCAAAACTCCCTTTCAGCCGCAATACGTTCAGCAGACTTTCCACCACCCCCTTCGCATCAAAGAAATCGAGCGTCCCCTTGTCACCGTGCCAAGACAATTCCAATCTTGGGCCGCTGAGTACGGCACAGAGCATGTCTCTTTCTTCGGGCAAATCCTTGCCTCTCGGCAAGAATACCTTACCAATTTCAAAGAGCCTTATTCCTGACTGTTCGTACTTCTGGTTATGTGCCAAAGCTGGCAGAAGCCCAGCCCGCAAAGTAGTGCGTAAGAACTCCTGTTCCCTGGTCATAGGATTAGCCACCTTCAGTGGCTCAGTTCTCAGCTCAAGCTTTGGGGAGAGCTTCTGCAACTTCTCCAAACTAACCAGAGAGTAGGTGAGTATCTCTTGAAAGCCAAACCCGGTCAATGTACTGCGTAGTCTATCCTTGAGATTGCCTCGCTGCTCAGCCAATGATAGTTCTGCCCTTTGCGGCGGCAAAGGGGAACTAAGCCTGGTGGCTGGAACCTTGTCATAGCCGATTGTGCGGACCACCTCCTCCACGACATCAGCAGAGCACCCAATATCGCTGCGCCAATAAGGCACAGACACTGAAATTCGCGAACCTGAACCAGTCCTCTGACACTCAAAGCCCAGCGCTTGCAGTACCTTAACGATTTTGCTCACGTTTACCCTTAAGCCTGAAAGGCGCTCCACTTCATGGGGGGCAAGCGATACGACTCCTGGTTCTGATTTTCCGGGATAGGCATCGATTATGCCCCTGGCTGCTCTGCCACCGGCTAGCTCCAGCAGCAGTTGAGTTGCGCGCCTCAAAGGTAGTAGCGGAAGCTCGCTATTGAGTCCTTTATCGAAACGAATCGAGGCCTCGCTCTGAAGTCGAAGGAGATTGCAGCCTCGGCGAATGGCAGCCTGGTTAAAACTCGCTGATTCCACCAGGATAGCGTCAGTCGTGTCCGTAACTTCACAATCGAGGCCCCCGATGATTCCAGCCACTGCAACGGGCCGTTCTTTGTCGGCAATAACCAGTATTTCCGAGCTGAGAGTTCGCTCTATCCCGTCCAGCGTGGTTATCCTTTCACCATCTCTTGCTCTACGAACAACTATCTGTCTGCCCTTGAGCCTGTCAAAATCAAAGGCGTGAAGTGGTTGACCATATTCCAGCATGACATAGTTGGCAACATCCACCACGTTGTTGATGGGCCGCATGCCACAGCTATTCAGACGCTGCTGCAGCCAGCCCGGGGATGGAGCTACCCTGATTCCGGTAATCAGACTGGCACAGTACCTAGGGCATAGGTCTCGTTCGACTATCTCAACGGAGGCGAAAGAGTCTATCGAGTCTGCCAATTCCTGGTAATGAAGTGAGGGTAAATGGAGTAGTTCACCAGTCAACGCGGCGATTTCTCTGGCAATCCCGACTACAGACAGGCAATCCGGGCGGTTCGGTGTCACATTCAACTCCAAAATCACATCGCCTAGATAGGCAGCGAGAGCTCTACCTACAGGCGCCTCCCGTGGTAAAACCAAAATCTCCTCGTGATTCTCAGAAATCCCGAGCTCCTTCTCCGAGCAAACCATGCCTTCCGAGACCACGCCGCGAATTCTGGCTGCTTTGAGAGACATAGCTTCTCCTGTGCGACCGTCAATAAGCCGGGCTCCTACACGCGCGAAAGGCACCCTCTGACCAGGTCCGATATTGGGAGCACCGCACACTACGGTGCGCTGCTCAATGCCAAGGTCAACCGTGGCTAGCGTAAGACGGTCGGCATGGGGGTGAGGATTCACAGCCATCACCTCCCCTATAACCACATTATCCCAGGTGTCACCTACAGTATATACGGCCTCGACCTCCAGGCCGGCCATGGTTAGTTTTTCGGCCAGTTTCTCTGGGGGAAGCTTTATGTCAACGTAATTCCTGAGCCATTTGAGCGAGACCTTCATGTTGTCACCTTGAAATCTAGAACTGCCTTAAGAACCTGAGGTCATTGCTGTAGAAGAGACGGATGTCATCAACACTGTATCGCAGCATAGCTATGCGTTCAACTCCCACCCCGAAGGCAAAACCGCTGTAAACCGCGGGATCGATGCCAACTCGTGCCAAAACACCGGGATGGACCATCCCGGCGCCTGCTGTTTCAATCCAGCCGCTGTGTCCACACAGCCGGCAGCCGACTCCATCGCAAACCGAACATCCAATCGCTACCTCCATGCCAGGTTCCACAAAAGGGAAGTAGTCACAGCGAAAACGTACCTGCCTGTCCTCCCCAAAAAGACAGCGGCAGAACTCGTACAGAGTGCCTTTGAGGTCGCCCAGACTGATGTTCTTATCCACAGCCAGACCCTCAACGTTAAAGAAGACTGATTCGTGAGTAGCATCAGTGGCTTCATATCTATAAACTCGTCCTGGCGCTATCGCTCTTATTGGCGGGCGCTCCCTCTCCATCAACCTGATCTGCATCGGTGAAGTATGCGTGCGTAGCAGTCTAGCTTTCGCTCCCGCACCAACATCTATCCAGAAGGTAGCGAACATATCTCGCGCCGGATGATGCTCAGGGATATTCAAGGCTTCGAAGTTGTAGTAGTCCCACTCCACGTCAGGCCCTTCGATTGTCTGGAAGCCCATGTTCTTGAAAACCCTGCAAATATCCTGAAGTATTTGAGTAGTGGGGTGAAGCCGACCTACAGGAAGAGGCCGACCAGGCAGGGTGATATCTAGCCATCTGGATTCCAAAGGAGAGGTGAAGGAGGCTTCCTGTAGCGATTTCTCCTTCTCGTTGAGACTTGACTCCAGAGCTCTCTTGATCTCGTTAGCTTGAGCACCTATCTTCCGACGTTCCCCCAAGGGCAAGGTGGCTAATGAACGTAGAACACTCGTCAGGCTGCTCTTCTTACCCAGATGGCGAACGCGCCACAACTCTAGTTCGCGAGGTTTATCGATTCGGTCCAGCTCCTCGAGAGCCTGTGCTTCAAGCTGCTTGAGTTGTTCCAGCATTGACTGCCTCTATACGACAAAGATACGGATGTTGGACAGAAACCGGGCGCCACTCTTTGTGTTTCTTATCGTCCGTCTAGGGGGGTAAGTTAGTCTCAGTTACCGAAGCGACCAATGTCGCAAAACCTTCAGGGTCTTTGACCGCCATCTCAGCCAACATCTTGCGGTTGATCTCCACGTTTGATCGTCTCAACCCAGCTATAAACTGACTGTAAGTAAGCCCGCCAGCCCGCGCCGCAGCATTAATGCGGACGTTCCATAACCTTCTGAAGTCGCCCTTTCGCTCACGGCGGTGACGATAGGAGTAATGCAGGGCATGAAGCATGGACTCATGCGCTGTCCTATACAGCGTGTGCCTGGCCGCGCGATGGCCCTTGGTCAACCCAAGCACTTTCTTGTGTCGTCTGTGGGTAGCTTTTCCACTCCTGGCTCGTGGCAAGTTCTTCCTCCTTTAATCCTCGGGCGTTATCTTTCTTTTTTTAGCAACAAGATAAACTACTAGCAACGCGATGCCAATAAATAGGAAGACAAGCCCCGGCACGCCGGTCGCACTGCCTATCTTGAAAGCAAATGTACTAACAACGAGGGCTACGCCTATCCCAGCCACTATGGAGCCGCCGACCAGAAATGCCCAGCCGGGTGGGGCTGCTGGCTTTGATTTTTCCGGTTGATATAGCCCTTTTTCGATTAGAGCCCTGTCCTTCCTATATTCAGTCCAGATTGCCAGCAAGGCTATCCCGCAGCCAAAGACTACACCGAAAATGGGAACTAAGATAGCTATCTCCATTGTCCCTCCCTACACTATGCGTGGGGTAAAAGCCTCCCTATCCTCTTCTTATCTGCTGAGGAGACCGGAATCATTTCATCGTAGAGGCGCTTAGTTCTGGGAGCCTTTTTTCGCCTGAAATGGCTCTTGCCACACTTGGTGCGCATCAGTTTGCCACCGCCTGTCACATGAAAACGGCTTCTTGCCCCTTTGTGGGTTTTAAGTTTCGGCATCTATTTCTGTCTCCTTTGATTTCTTCAGAGAAACTGGGGATAAGGTTACGGCTATACTCATCGCCTGATTAACAGAGCTGCTTACCGCGGCTATGTCCTTTGAAGCTTCAGTCACCCTGCGGAGCACCCGCCAACCCAGTTCGGGATAAGCAGCTTCACGTCCCCTGAATCTCAGTAACACTTTTACCTTGTTGCCCTGCTCCAATAGCTTCTTCGTGGTCTTGATCTTTGCCTGTAGATCATGCTCTTCTATTTTGGGTCTCAGACGAACTTCCCTGAGTAGGCCGACCCTTTGGCTCCTCCTTACCTTCCGTTCCTTCTTGGTTTGCCCATACTTATATTTGCCGTAATCAAGAATCCGACAAACCGGCGGAGCCGCGGTTGACGCCACCTGCACCAGATCGAGGCCACTCTCATAGGCAATCTGCAATGCTCTTTGCAGAGGCACAACACCAAGCTGTTCGCCATTTTCCCCTATGAGGCGAACTTCCCTGGCTCTGATTCGCTTGTTAACCGGTAAGTCTTTTACTATACCCTTTCTACCCCCTACAGCAACATTCAGGATTTGGCCTCTACGGCAGTCCTTATTCTATTCTTGACTTCCGCAAGACTCTCCAAGCCTAGATCTTCGCCGCTCCTTAAGCGAAGCGAAGCACCGCATGAGTCCATTTCTTTGTCGCCCACTATAAGCATATACGGGACCTTCTCCAGCTGGGCTTCCCTTATTTTCAAGTTCATCCTCTCTGAGCGGTCGTCAACCCGAACCCGAATACCATCATTCTTAAAACTGGCCTCTATCTCATGTGCATACCCGATGTGGCGATCTGCAATGGGAATTATCACTGCCTGAACCGGCGACAACCAAACCGGGAAGACGCCCCCGTAATGCTCTGTCAGGCAAGCTAAAAAACGCTCCATGCTACCTAGAACCGTGCGGTGTATCATCACCACAGTATGCTCCAGGCCATCCTCACCAATATAGCAGACATCGAAGCGTTGTGGCAAATTGAAATCGACCTGGATGGTCGGACCCTGCCAAACGTGCCCCCAGGCGTCCTCAAGTTTGATATCGATCTTGGGCCCGTAGAAAACACCCTCGCCAGGATCAACCTCATAGCGGAGGTCAAGTCTCTCCAGAGCGTTCTTCAAGCATTCCGTGGCCTCCTCCCACATCGGAACTGTGCCGACATACTGCTCAGGGCGCGTCGATAACAGCAATTGATACTTGTCAAAGCCAAAGCTAGACATCATGAATTGTGCCAAGTTCAGGACTTCTGCTAGCTCGTCCTCGACCTGATCAGATCGGCAAAAAACGTGAGCATCATCTTGAGTGAAGCCCCTGACCCTGGCAAGCCCGTACAGCACACCTGTGCGCTCATACCTGTATACCGTGCCCAACTCAGCATACCTCACAGGCAAGTTACGATAACTACGCAATTTGCTTTTGTAGATGGAAATATGCCCCAGGCAATTCATAGGCCTCAGCAGATATTGCTGTCCGTCGACTTCCATCGGCGAAAATAGATGATCTCGATAGAATTCCCAGTGCCCGCTAGTCTTCCACAAATCTAGCTTGGCTATGTGCGGAGTGTAGACAATCTCATACCCACGCCTGATGTGCTCTGCCTTCCAGAAGTCCTCGATGACTTGCCGAATCAGGGCACCTCTGGGATGCCAGCAGATCAAGCCAGGACCAATTCCCTCGTGAGTACTATACAGGTCAAGCTCTTTGCCCAGCCTCCTGTGGTCACGTCTGGCGGCTTCAGCTTGCCGGAATAAATAGTCGTCGAGTTCTTTCTGACTTCCAAAAGCCACACCATAGATTCTTTGCAGCATGGACCGCTTCTCATCGCCGCGCCAGTATGCTCCGGCCACATGAGTGAGCTTGAATGCTCTCACCTTGCCCGTGGAGGCCAGATGAGGACCGCGACATAAATCGGTAAACGAACCTTGTTCATAGACGATTACGCTGGCGTCTGGGATCTCATCGATAAGCTCCAACTTGTAAGGCTGGGTAGCAAAGAGTTCACGTGCTCTATCCTTGCCTAGCTCCTCTCTAACAAACGGCGCATCTTGAGCAATGATCTCCCTCATCTTGTTCTCAATTACAGGCAAGTCGTCCGGCGCCAGTGCCCGCGGCAGCTCGAAATCGTAATAGAAGCCGTCCTCAATAGTCGGTCCGATGCCAAACTTAGCCTCCTTGAAAAGGCATTGCACTGCCTCGGCCATGATATGAGCTACGGAGTGGCGCATACGTTCCAGTTGTTCATCGTTTTTTTCTGACGTCATCTGTAACCTTCCATCATTTACTCAAATGCGAAGTACATTACCATCACGAAATGGGCGGTACTGGACTTGAACCAGTGACCTCTGCGATG
>SOJG01000018.1 GCA_004375885.1 Dehalococcoidia bacterium | reverse complement strand
GCCTTCGACGGTGAAGATGAGACTGGCGCTGAGATCGAATGAAATGGCAGAGAGCCTTGAGAGCTTAGTCTTCGGAGTGTAATATAATATCCTCAAGATCTGAAAAGGTGGCAGAGACTTGTCGCACCAATCTTACGACGTAATTGTAGTGGGGGCGGGGCCAGCCGGAAGCTACCTGGCCTATGAGTTGGCTTCCTCGGGTCATGATGTGGCCGTTTTTGAAGAGAGAAGTGCGCCCGGGCTCAACGCCTGCTGCACAGGAATAATCAGCACCGAGTGTTTCCGATCCCTGGACCCCGGCACAGAAGTGATACTAACCGGGGCAAAGTCAGCCAGGTTTTTCTCCCCCTCAGGGCGATGCTTAAGACTCGACACTGAAAAGGACCAGGCTTACGTTGTCGACAGGCTCTTACTTGATAAGGCAATGGCCTCCAAAGCCCAATCCCGGGGGGCACGATACTTCCTCGCTTCCCGGGTCGTTGATATCATCCCTGGTAGGGACGGCATACTGGCTGAAGTTGTGTGCTCGGGGGCAAGGGAGGTATTCAGCGCCAGAGCGGTGGTCCTGGCCAATGGACTCAGGCCCAGGCTGTCCCGGAAGCTGGGGCTGGGCACAATCAAGAGCTTCCTGGTCGGTGCTCAGACGGAAGTCGAGGTGAAAGACGCGGACGAGCCCGAAGTATACTTCGGGCAGGGAATGGCACAGGGTTCGTTTGCCTGGCTTGTACCGGCTTCAGCAAATAGGGCATACGCCGGTCTGCTGGCAGGGTCTGGGGCTAAGCTACAGCTGCAGAAGTTTCTTGACAACCTCTTCCGCCAGGGCAGAATAAGCTGCCGAGATGCGGAAATCAGGCAGAAGCCTGTCCCTGTAGGTATGGCGCCTCGTAGCTACGGCGACCGGATACTGGTTGTCGGAGATGCTGCCGGGCAGGTGAAGCCCACCACCGGCGGAGGAATATACTTCGGGCATCTTGGTGCCCGGATCGCAGCCCAGGTGCTCGATCAAGCTCTCGACAGTGACGATTTGACCGCTGGTCGGCTTTCCCGTTACCAGAAGCTGTGGAGGGCCAGGATGGGCAAGGAGCTCTCGCGTGGCCACTGGGCGAGGCGGGCTTATGCCAGACTAAGTGACCGCCAGATTGAGGGAATATTCAGCATCTTAGCTTCGGGTAACATGACTGAGACTTTGCTTAACTCAGGACGCTTCTCATTCGATTGGCACAGTTGGCTGATTCTGGCTGTCCTGAGACACACCTGCGCTCATCCTGTGCGGAAAATCAAACATCTCCTTTCCTGTGAGGCGGGTTCATGACTCAGGCAAATCACCCTCCCCAGCACGTAGCCATTATTATGGACGGCAACGGCAGATGGGCAAAGAAACGCGGCTTACCGAGGCTTCTCGGCCACAGAGCCGGCGGAGAAAACATGCGTCCGGTGGCCAGGATTTTTGCCGATTGCGGAGTACGATACCTGACCCTTTATGCATTCTCCACCGAGAATTGGAGCCGTCCCAGGACAGAGGTGTCCGGCTTACTCAGTCTTCTCAGCAGAAAGATTGATCAGGAGACTCAGGCCTTTCACGAAGAGAATATCCGGCTGGTACACCTGGGCAGGCAGGATAGGATGTCTGAGAGATTGAGGAAGAAGGTGAGGGCAGCAGTCGAACTTACCAGGAATAATACCGGCCTCACGCTTTGCCTGGCCTTTGATTATGGCGGGCGCGATGAAATCGCCGGGGCAGCGAGACGTATCGTCGACGCAGGTATTCGCGGCGACGATATAGATGAGTCTGTGGTTGCCCGCTATCTACGTCTGCCGGACGTCCCCGATCCCGACCTGGTCATACGCACCGGTGGTGAGAGCCGCCTCAGCAACTTCCTGCTCTGGCAGGCTGCCTATAGTGAACTCTACTTCACGGCAGTCCTGTGGCCTGATTTTGGCCCCCAGGATGTCGAGGAAGCGCTTTCTGAATATGAACGCCGTCAGCGTCGCTTTGGCAGAATATGAGGTGTTGCACAACATAGACAGCTCTGAGATAACAGGCTTTCTGTAACGTTTTGGCCCCTTGTTCGTTGATACAGATAACGGATGTATCGGAGAGGCTGTGAAGCGCCGGCCCTGTCGTGGCCAGAATGGTAGACAAAGGC
>SOJG01000047.1 GCA_004375885.1 Dehalococcoidia bacterium | reverse complement strand
AAATACTGAACCGCCTCCACATCAATCAACATATCAGCCAGCTTGTGCTGTATGGCCTGAAAAGAGCCAATCGGCCTGTCAAACTGAATTCGCTCCCTAGCATAGCTGCTGGTCATGTCTAAGACAGCCTGGCACGCTCCGCACATCTCGGCACACTTAAGCACAGCAGCCCGCTGCAACATAAAGCCCACTACGTCCCAGCCATTACCTGTCTCGCCCAGCACGGCATCTTCTGGCAGCGCTACTCCATCAAAGCTGACCTTAAATTGCCTATCGCCGCCGATGGTCGGGATCGCCTCTATTCTCAGATTTCGTTCCCTGGCATCCACGATAAGCAGCGTGATGCCGTCCTCAGGTCTTGCGCCTTCGCCTGTCCTGCCCACTACCAGGATATAGTGGGCTATATGGCCATCAGTAACAAAGAGTTTGTCGCCATGGAGAATATAATTCGACCCCTGCAATACCACACGAAGTTTCACCTCAGAAGCCCTATATCTGCCTGACGATTCAGCCAAAGCCAAGGTCCAGATAGCCTCGCCTTTGGCAATTTGAGGCAGAAACCTGGCCTTCTGCTCACTGCTTCCGTACTCAAGCAGAGGCAGAGAACAGAAAGCTACAGTCGGCAAGAAAGGGCCGGGCAGAATATTCCTTCCCATCTCCTCCATCAAGATGACGAGATCCAGGAAGCTGGCACCAGTCCCGCCATATTCCTCTGGAAAGACGAGCCCTAGCCAGCCCAGTTCTGCCATACTACGCCAGAGCCGCGGATCATAGCCTTTCTCATCTCTGTCCAGCTCCCTCACTTTGGCTTTGGGGCATTCCTTTGCCAGGAAGTCTCTGGCCAAAGTGCGCAGCATGTCCTGTTCTTCCGTAAAACTGAAATCCATGATAACTCCTTAGAAAATCTACCCTTCTGCCACCTAAGCACGGCGGCGCTCTATATTGCTTCCCCTCCTTACAATGACAGGAACACGTTATCGGGCCAGGCCTAAGAGCACTTCAATACGATTTCGGTAGTCCGAGTCTGAACTGCGCAATAATGCTCTTTTCGATTTCAGCGGTTCCGGCGGCGATTGCCTGACCGGGAAACCCCAGGTATGCTCCCTGTATGCTGCCCTCGAGCTTAGCCCATTCGGAATCCGGGTCAACCTGAGAATATATTCCTAACAGCTCCGCCCCGACAGTGGCCACCCGCCTCATCACCTCGTCACTCATGATCTTGTTTCGTGAAGACTCATAGACAGGAAGTTGACCTTGACTTATCCGCCAGGCGATCTGGAAGGCGAACATCTTCAGCACCTCAAGGTCGATGGCCAGATCAGCTAGCCTGGCACGAATCACAGGGTTTTGAGACAACGGCTGACCCTCATGCTGGGTCTCAGCAGCATACTTGGCCAGATCGTCCAACGCCCTCTTGAAACCACCATACATAGTAGGCGCTATGCTGCGCCGCTCAAAAGCCAGCGACTGCATAAGATGATACCAACCTCTATTCTCCTCACCGACCAAGTTGGAGGCTGGCACTCTCGCGTTGTCGAAGAAGATCTCATTGAAGTGATGCCGCCCATAATAGTTCAGAATAGGATTCACTGTAACGCCCGGACTCTGCATGTCTACGATAAAAATGCTGATTCCCCGGTGTTTCTTAGCCACATTGGAGTCCGTTCTGGCGGCGAGCCAGCACCATCTCGCGTGGTGAGCAGCACTTGTCCACACCTTTTGCCCAGTTATGAGATAGCCGTCTCCATCCTTCACGGCCCGTGTCTGAAGATTGGCAAAATCAGAGCCAGCATTCGGCTCGCTGTAACCCGTGCACCAGACACCGTCCTTTTCACCCGACGCAATTAATGGCAGATACTTCTCTCTTTGCTCCTCGGTACCGAACATCATCAGGCAGGGTCCTACCCATTGTGTTCCGCTTATGCCCATCCACGCCCCCGGAATACCCCAGTAGGCGATCTCCATTTCGTATATTGTCTGCTCCCAGAGAGAAGCACCACGTCCACCATATTCGCGGGGCCAGCTCATGACAAGCCACCCCTTCTGTGCCAGTTTCCTGGACATGGACATCTCGAATTCGAAATCCCTGCACTCTCCGTCAATCAGAGTGCTGCGCCTCCAATCCGGAGGCAGCTCCGCCTGGGCAAAATTCCGAAT
>SOJG01000055.1 GCA_004375885.1 Dehalococcoidia bacterium | reverse complement strand
CCGCCCTTTTATTCAAATGCTCTTGGCCCACTCCACAGCGTTCAGAAAAACGCGGAAGCCGTCCCCATAATCCCGCCGGGGCTCTCTGGTCCACCTTGGATGTTGCGTCCAACGGATGAATCGCTCCGGGTGTGGCATCAGGGCAAAAATGCGACCAGTAGCATCGCAGATGCCGGCTATATTGTTCACTGAACCATTGGGATTGTGAGGGTAGCCGGCCCGAATGTCTCCTGTCTCGTCAGCGTAGTAAAGTGCCACATTTAGCTCTTCTAGCGCCCCCGGTTCAATTACCACCTTGCCCTCTCCGTGGGCCACTGGGAGATACATAAGGTTTATTCCCCGTGTAAAAATGCAGGGGCTTGTTTTATTGGCGCGGAGGTAGACCCAGCGACACTCAAACCTGCCGGAATCATTGCCAGCTAGGGTTAGCGATTGCGAGTTTTCACCCCTCGACTTAGGTAACATGCCAGCTTTCACCAGGACCTGAAAACCATTACAGATCCCCAGAATGAGCCTGCCATCGTCAACAAACTTTTGAATTTCGTCCCCTAGCTTGAGTCTTAGTTCGTTGGCCAGGATTCTCCCGGCCGAGATATCATCCCCATAAGTAAAACCGCCGGGGATGACCATTATCTGGTAATTGGAGAGAGACTTCTGCCGACGGATAAGCTCATCCACGTGGATCAAGTCCACCTGTGCCCCGGCTCGTTCGAAGGCAAAGGCGGCTTCCACGTCGCAGTTTGTCCCCGGGGCTCGCAGTATCAGTGTCTTCACCTTAATTATCATGTCAAGTCCTACCAGCGAAGAGGTCTCTGCCAGGCCTCTTTGAGTTCAGCAATGAGAGCTGAAAGCACTATTTCCCCATTAAGACCGTAGACCTCGAGCCTTTCTTTGCTTGTAACCTGACCGATGGCGGCGAAATCGACCCCAGCCATCATACCCTCGAACTGCTGCCTGTCCTCCGGGGCTACCTCTACCAGGAACCTGGTATTCGACTCGGAGAAGAGCACGTAATCGTCTCGATTCATTGCTTCGCCCAGCGGCACTTGCCCCAAATGGATTACCATCCCTAAACCTCCGGCGAAGGCCATCTCGGCGGCAGCCACCCCGATGCCCCCTTCACTCAGGTCATGGCAGGCCTTGACCAGGCCCTTCTCCATGACGGCGCTGAGGGCGTCCATGAGCCTCTTCCCTTTCTTGGAGTCAACCCTGGGCACCCTGTTCCCCACATAACCATGAATGCCGTAGTATTGTGAGCCACCAAGCTCATTCCACGTGGTGCCGATGATGTAGACCAGGTCGCCCTCTCGCTTGCAATCCATTGTAACCGCCCTCTCCACATTATCCATCACCGCCACTGCGGAGATGAGCAGCGTGGGTGGAATGGAGATGCTCTCTTTTTCGGTCTCAAACTCATTATAGAGACTATCCTTTCCGGAGATGAAGGGAGTCTCGTAGCCGAGAGCAACATCGTAGCAGGCTTGCGCCGCCCGCACCAGACCACCCAGTCTGTCCGGCTTGTCTGGATTGCCCCAACAGAAGTTATCCAGCAGCGCCACCCTCCGAAGGCTGCCCCCAACAGCCACAACTTGCCGCAACGCCTCATCTATAGCGGAGGCGGCCATCCAGTACGGGTCGATGTCCCCATACTTGGGATTGATGCCGTTGGCGACGACGATGCCCATATCTGAATCGAGTATCGGTCTGACGATGGCGGCGTCACTGGGGCCATCATTGTTTACCCCCGTGAGGGGCTTGAGAACGCTACCGCCCTGCACCTCGTGGTCGTACTGGCGTATCACCCATTCTTTACTGCAAACATTCCACGAGGCCAGAATACGCAACAGGTCTTCACGCAGGTCAGTTGGCTGCGGAAAGTCCGGCTCTGCATGCTGTGGCAGCTCCCAGACAGCCTTCTTCTCCAGTTGAGGCAGCCCTTTATGCAGGAACTCCATATCGAGGTCGCCAACCAGATTGCCTTCGTAGAAAAGCTCAAGCCGTCGAGTATCGGTGAACTCTCCGATGACGGTAGCTTCCACCCCCTCACCCTGGAAAAGAGAAATCAACTGGTCGACTGTGTTTGGTGGCACAGCCAGCACCATCCGTTCCTGAGATTCAGATATCCATATCTCTGTGTAGGAGAGCCCCAAATACTTCAGAGGGACTCGCTCCAGGTAAACACG
>SOJG01000090.1 GCA_004375885.1 Dehalococcoidia bacterium | reverse complement strand
CAGCTCACTAGTGTTGGACCTCGCTGGCGAAGCCCCAGGCTTCTCAGGATTTCGTAGGCCACGAATACCTCCTCACAGGGATGAGCGCTGAGGGAAACGCGTATGGTGTCCCCGATGCCCTGATACAGCAGTATGCCTATGCCGATAGCGCTACGTACGGCTCCGGTCCGGGGAAGCCCAGCCTCCGTGATGCCCAGATGTAGTGGATAGGGCATTTTATCCGCAATCAATTGATGAGCCTGGATGGTGATGGGAACATCAAAGGCCTTAAGGGAGACCTCGATTAAATCGAAGCTTAAGTTTTCCATGAGCCTTATCTGTTCTAATGCCATGTTGACCATGCGCTCAGCCAGCGGAGCCTTGGGCTGAAAATTGGGAGGTAGACTGCCAGCATTTACCCCAATACGGATAGGCACCCCCTTTTCTTTAGCAGCAGCTACTACCCTGGCAATCTGTTCTTCATCTCCTATGTTGCCAGGATTGAGGCGGACCCCGTCAACACCAGCCTGCAGCGAAGCCAAAGCTAGGCGGTAGTCAAAATGTATATCAGCGATAAGAGGTAGTGAAACACTTCGCTTTATGGTGACTATGCTTTCAGCCGCTTCCTTGTCCCGGACTGCCACACGCACAATCTCACAGCCGCAATCCTCTAATTCCTTAATCTGGTTTACAGTAGCGGGAATATCGAGGGTATCAGTCTTGGTCATGGACTGTACCACAATGGGAGCATCGCCACCAATGGTTACTTCGCCAATTCTCAATGGTGTGGAGGTTCGACGCGTCATAGTCCAAAACCCTCACCGCTAATTAGACGGAAGACATCACTAAAGGTTACTAAGACCATAAGTGCGATTAAAAAGACAGTACCGACAGTATGGGCTAAGCGCACTGTCCGAGGCGATAGCCGTTTCCCATGCCTGCACCCTTCAATGAACGCCACCAGCATTCCTCCGCCATCTAGAGGTGGGATGGGGAAGAGATTAAATATGCCGATGCCCAGGCTAATTATGCTAGCCATAAATAGTATGTTGCTGAAGCCATAGGAGCGCACTGCCTCTACCGTTAACTGGCCAGCCCCTATTGGCCCAACCAATGCTAGATCGGGAGATTCTATGATCAAAGGGATAGCCCTTATCATGAGCACAGGCATATAAATGATATACCTAGCTCCCAAATAGGCTGCCTTCCACACAGGAAGTCGCTCTTGTTCGATGTGTGTCCCATCTACCCATCGCAGCTCCACGCCAGGCAATGTTTCGTAGCCGACATTGGTCAAAGAGACCAGAGTCTCTTTCCCCTCTCTGAGCAAGGCCACGTTTATTTCTTCACCTTCCTCAACGGAACGCAGGGCATTGGACATACTCTCATCGTTGTATACACCCTGTTCATTGATGCTCAGGATCGTATCACCGGGTCTGACGATTTCGTACGCTGGCGAGCTTTCCCCCACGTTGCTCACAATATTCCACCAAAGCCAGACGCCGATTTTGCGCTGCTGCGATTCTGGGTCGAGTTCGGGCTTCAAGGTGACTTCCTTTTCTTGCCCATTTCTCAGCCGAAGCAAAGTTATTTGTGCGCCCTCTTCGACTGAATTTACTATACTCTGCACGTCCCCCCAACTACGAATAGGCTGCCCATCTACTTCCATAACTATGTCCCCGGCTGCAATGCCTGCTTCGTGCGCAGGAGAATTCTCCACTACAGAATGCACCATGAGTCCATTGCCGGCAACCGTAGCTACGGGTAGCGCAAGGAAAGCACTGAGGAGAACAAAGGCCAGAAAGATGTTGACCAGCGGACCGGCAACATAGATTCCTAACCTGGTCCACGGTCCTTTGCCAGCCAGGCTCCGGGGTACTGTGGGGTCATTTTCTCCAGCAGCCTTAACAAATGCTCCCACAGGTATGGCATTAACTGAGTATATTGTCTCGCCTCGTTTAATACCAAAAAGTCGTGGGGGAAGGCCTATGCCGAACTCTTCCACCTTCACTCCGGCACGCTTAGCGGCGATGAAGTGCCCCAATTCGTGAAGATAAATTGCCACGAATAGAGCCACGATGAAAATGACAATGATTATAGCCACGCTCATCTCTTATCTCTCTATCCCGAGATTGCTTCGTCGCTCAGGCTCCGCGCAGTGATCGAGGGAAAGGCGTGCAGCGCATTCCCTTGCCCAGTCGTCAGCAGCCAGAATTTCCTCCACAGATGGCCCGGCGATGTTCCGATGTTGCTCCAGTGTTTTCTGCACGATCTTGGCAATATCGGTAAAACCTATTCTACGACTGAGAAAGAGTTCCACAGCTACCTCGTCTGCGGCGCAAAGCACGGCCGGATATGTTCCTCCTGACTTGCCGGCATCCACTGCCAGCCTGAGGCAGGGAAATCTGTCATAGTCCACGGGCTCGAAGTCCAGAGAGTGGATTTTGCTCCAATCAAGGCGGGGTAGTTCTGGATTAGGCCACCTCCGGGGATAGGAAAGGGCATATTGAATGGGCAACCTCATATCTGGTCGGCTAAGCTGCGCTTTCAGGGAACCATCCATAAACTCCACTAGGGAATGAACAATAGACTGGGGATGCATCAGTATTTCAATACTACCAAAGGGGAAAGAGAAAAGCCAGTGAGCTTCGATGACCTCTAATCCCTTGTTCATAAGGGTTGCTGAATCTATGGTTACTTTCCTTCCCATCTTCCATACGGGGTGCTGAAGAGCCTGCTCCGCAGTTACCTGGCTCAGTTGTGACTGCGAGCAGCTATAGAAAGGCCCTCCAGAGGCGGTAATAAAGAGCCTTTGTGGTTTGCTCTCTTCGCCCTGCAGACATTGCCAGATGGCGCTGTGCTCGCTATCGATGGGCAGGATTTGAGCTTGATGGAGGCTAGCCTCACGGACTGTGATTTCACCGGCCATAACCAATACCTCTTTGTTGGCCAGGGCAACTGTCTTACCTGTCTTCAAAGCCGCCAGTGTAGGGCTCAGCCCTGCCTTACCCGCGGTGGCCACAACAACGAAGTCGACCTCCGGATGGCCGGCTATCTCATCTAGGGATAGAAATTCGCCGCCGTAGCTAGTGTCAGGTCTGGTTGTGGAACAGAACATCCTGGGTTGAAATTCCCTGATTTGTCTCTCTAGGAGCCGAAGATTTCTGTTCCCTGTCAGGGCCACGATCTGTAGCTCGTCAGGCGAGGCGCGAACTACATCTAGAGCCTGCTGCCCTATGGAGCCCGTTGAGCCCAGGATCGCTATTCTTTTTACACGACCCATGTTACGTAGTAGTATACCACCGCCCCGACGAAGATGAGGCTGTCGAAACGGTCAAGGATACCGCCGTGTCCTGGCAGCAAATCGCCTGATTCCTTAACTCCCATAGTGCGCTTGAGCAAGGATTCAACCAGATCGCCGAGCTGAGCACTGAGGCTAACGAGAATGCCAAGGAGTACGATTTGCCAGTATGCAAAGGTGAAAGCAGCTATGACGTTGAGAGTCGTAGCTATCACCACAGCGCCCAGAATGGCGCATACTAAGCCCCCTATCGCTCCTTCCCGAGTTTTGGCTGCGCTTATGGCAGGAGCTAGCTGGTGTCTGCCCATCGCCCTCCCGACAAAAAAAGCGCCTGTGTCGTTGGCAAATGTGGTCAGCATAGCCAAGAAGACCCAGCTTCGGCCGTCCTCTAAACCGCGCAAATTGAGCCAGTAACCTAGCATCCAACCCACATACAGGGCGCCCGCTATTACCCACGCCCAGTTGCGGAATGCCTTTTCTCTTGAGGGGCGGCGTAGCAGGCAAAGCAAGGAAATCAGCATAGCGGCGGTAATGACTGCGGGCAAGACATCATAGTTCCTGTAATGAGGGCTTAGCACAAGTGCCAGCGCCCATAGCAAGCCCAGATAAATCAGAGGCTCCCGCCTGTCGAGACCTGCCATGCGGTAGAACTCGTAGGTGCCGGCCAACGCAGCTGCGGCTATAAGGACAGTAAACCAGGGATCACCAAACCAGATGGCAAGGACGATGAGAGGTACGCCAACGGCGGCAGTAGCGACTCTGTGCTTGAGCATAGGTCTATTTTAGCAGCTTATGAACGAGAACAGGCTTGCCAGGTTTGTGTCGTTCCAACAGTGGCCAGGAGATGAGAAGCCCGTGATTAGAGATGAGTTACGCATCAGAAGATCGGCAGTGACAATCTAGCTGCTCTGGGTACCGGTGGCGGGTCTTTGGGGCACTTCCCTGAAAACCTCCCTGGCCGCAAGTCCAATGGCGGTAACAAACACTATAAGGGACACTATTGCCAACGTCCAGGGAAAACCTCGAACGGGACTGGTAATAGCTACCAGTGGCGCATTTATGACTCCCATCCCAATTAGTGTAGCCCACCACGCCCATCGTTCAGCCTTTCTCAGGCCGAAATAGATCACCGCTATCAACAACGTTCCGGCGCTAATGAAGAGGATGCCCGCCAGCCTGACAAAAATCGTAGCCAAAGCTGCCAACTCAGGATTGAAGTCGCGAATGTCCTCCAAGGTCATCCCAAGAAACTCCTCGTGGTAGTCCATGAGTGTTCCTCTGGCAACATACACAATTCCTATGATGACAGCACATAGTGCCACAACAATGAGGATTATCGAAGCTGCTTTCAACATGGTCAACCCCCTTGTACAATAGTGTTCGGAAGAATTTCCAGTTCCTTAACAAAGAACTGATGGCTCTGGGGTGATTGTCGAGGCCAGGTTAAGGCGGGGCATCTCGACTTCCTCCCTGCTGTATGTCTAATAGTCGGCGCGGACTCTTCTGCCGGACACTGATGAGGGCGATTATGTGCCCCGTATTTCCCTTTCCTTGCTCTGCCCCAATCCATCTGCCCTATCCACGCAAGCCTCTGTAAGCTGGTCGATTCTCTTAGCGTTGTTCTTGAGTTCGTCCTCCGATATTTCTTTGTTTCTTTCCATCTCCCTCAGCTTCTCGATGCCATCTCTCCTTATGTTGCGTATGGCGATCCGGCGCTCCTCCACCTTTCTGGATACCAATTTGACCAACTCCTTGCGTCGCTCCTCGCTAAGGGGTGGGATTACCACACGGATTATGTTGCCGTCATTCGCGGGGTTAAGGCCGATGTCGGCTGTGAGGATGGCCCTTTCAATATCACGCAACGATGTGCGATCCCAGGGTTGAATAAGGATCAGATTAGCCTCGGGTATGGATACGGTAGCGAGCCCATAGAGTGGGACAGACGCGCCCTGATAGTCAACCATGATGTTGTCAAGCAGAGCTGTGGTAGCACGCCCGGCACGTATGGTAGCTAGTTCGCTAGCTAGCCCATCGACGGACTTCTGCATTCTGGAGTTCAGTTCAGTGAGTAGCTCATTCAACATGGCTTAGCGATCGGCACCAAGCTCGAATCTGGCGAATCGGCGTACTCTTATGTTCTCACCCACTTTGGCAATCGTCTCAGCAATGACTTCCTGTACCGTCTTGCTAGGCTCTTTAATAAAGGGCTGACTAAGGAGGCAAACTGCTTGGGGATCAGTCTGTGCTTCCGGTGGCATCTCTTCACCGCTGAGAAATTGCGGGGAGCTAGCAGCCACCTGCATGGCCAAGTCGTAAGCGAGCTCTTCAAATTCGGGAGTGTGAGCTGCAAAATCGGTTTGGCAGTTCAGCTCCACCAATGCTCCTATGCGCTTCGTATGATGGATGTAAGCCTTGATTACGCCTTCACTGGCAGCCGCGTCCTTCTTCTTTTCGGCAATTGCTGCCCCACGCCGCTTCAGAATCTCGATTGCCCTCTCCATGTCACCACCCACCTCTGCCAAAGCCTTGTTGCACTCGAGTATACCCGCATTAGTTCTATTTCTCAGTTCCTTTACTGCTCCAACTGGGATTTTCATGCAGACGCGATGTCTCCTTCCGGTTTACTCGGCTCCTCCGGCTCAAAGGTATAGGAACCTAGAATCTCTACAGCGCCTTCACGCTCGTCCTCAGTAACTAGTTTGGCAGCCCCCGCCTCTTCGGAAAATGCTTCAGCTCTACCTTCAATCACAGCATCAGCTATTTTGCTACTGATCAGCCTGATCGTCTTCACAGCGTCGTCATTAGCGGGAATAGGATAATCAATGCCGTCGGGATTGCAGTTAGTATCCACAATGGCGATCACAGGTATGCCCAGTTTTTTCGCTTCAGTAAAGGCAATCTTATCTTTGATTGGATCAGCGATGAAGAGGGCCTTAGGGAGTGTGGTCATTTCCTTGAACCCTCCCATTTGAGTATTCAGGTGGGAAATCTCCTTCTCTATCTTCACGCGTTCTTTCTTGGGCAATAAGTCAAGCTCCCCTTTATCCCTTCTGTTCTCCAAAGTAACCAGGTGATTGAGCCGAGCCTGTATGATGGCGAAGTTAGTCAGCATACCGCCTAGCCATCTCTGGTTGACATAGCTCATCCCGCACCTTCCGGCTTCTTCTTCTATAGTCTGCTGAGCCTGCCTTTTAGTGCCAACAAGAAGAATGCTTTGCCCTCGAGCTGCCAAATCCTGGACAAAGGCACGGGCCTCTTTCAGCATGGCAACTGTTTGCTCCAAATCGATGATGTGGATGCCATTGCGCTCCGTAAAAATGTACTTCTTCGCCTTTGGATGCCAATAGCTGGTGTGGTGGCCAAAGTGTGCACCTGATTCCAGCAATTGCTTCAGTAAAGCGCTATCCATCATCACTTATAATCCAGGCTGATGTTGATCAGTAAAACTGCTATAATGTAGCATAGTTGATTTGGGTAATGCAACAGGAGGATGCCTCCAACTGCCGTTTGGTTGACAGAGAGTGTGCCTTTATCTATACTATTGGGCCAAAATCGTAGTCGGGAGTTGCCCGAGTAGCTCAATGGTAGAGCAACCGACTTGTAATCGGTAGGTTGGTGGGTTCGAATCCCCTCTCGGGCTAGGTTTTCGAAATATTCTATGATAAGATTGTACCGAGGAGGGGTGCCGGAGTGGTCAATCGGAGCAGACTGTAAATCTGCCGCTCGTTGAGCTACGTAGGTTCGAATCCTACTCCCTCCAGTATAAGGGCCACACGCCCACATAGCTCAG
>SOJG01000038.1 GCA_004375885.1 Dehalococcoidia bacterium | reverse complement strand
CTCCTAAAGTGTATAGGATGTTTACCACCAGCACGGTGCCGAGGACTATGGGCAGGGCTTCTTTAATAAAGCCAGAGACCCGTAGCCAGAGCTTTTCACCAATGACCCGCCACGGCGGCAAGCGATAAGGGGGAATCTCCACCAGAAGTTCCGGATTGAATCCTTTCACGGCACGATTAAGGATTAGCCCTATGAGAACCCAGGATATAAACAGGCTCCCGTAGACGATAGCTACGTATCCTACCCCGTGCTGCCCCACCAATCCGATGATCATAGCCTGCAAGGCAGCACAGGGAACGCCAATAGAAATCAAAGTCGCCGCAATAAACCTTTGTTTACGGCTCTCCAAAATACGAGTTGCCATAACCGCAGGCACATTACACCCAAAGCCCAGAATAGTGGGGATGATGGCATAACCGTGTAGTCCCAACCGGTGCATTATTGTGTCCATCAATACCGCCAGGCGGGGCAGGTAACCAACATCCTCCAGTATTCCTAATGCCAGGTAGAAAGCCACGATATACGGCAACACCGCAGCGAGGGGAATGTAAAGTCCAGTGGTAAGTAAGCCGAAGGACTGAAAATAGTCAATTTCCCCCCCAATGAGGTTACCTATCAAAATGCCGTGCCACAAACTCTCTGGTCCTAGAGCAAGGCTCAGTCTGGCTAGCAGTGGCGTCCACAGCCCTTCAAAGAGGGGCTCAGCTACATAGCCAATTATTCCTTCGCCAACGAATCGGACGAACCAGAAGGTGGCAAAAAGGACCAGCAGGGCGACAACTACCCCGCCTACCCGATGACTACTGGCATCTTCCAAATTCTCATACCAACGGTGGTGGCGATGGCTCAACGATTGCACCTGGCTCACAATGTCACCCACTCTCGCCCACCGCTCATCACTATTGGAATAAGCACGAGCGTTCCCGGGCACCTTTGCCTCGGGAAGACGCTTGATCAGTTCACCTATTCCCTGTCCGCTAACGCCTACCGTGGGGACAACTGACACTCCGAGAAGTTCCTCCAGCTTGGCAACATCGATATTTATACCCCGATGCCGAGTGTCATCCCACATGTTGAGGGCAACTATTACTGGAGTATCTCTCTCCAGCAGCTGTAAAGTCAGATTAAGATTTCTCTCCAGATTGGTGGCGTCAACAACGTTTATGACCAGGTCTCCGTCTTTGAGCATCTCTACCGCTACTTCCTCCGCCTTAGAGCTTGGCTCGAGGGTGTAGTTGCCGGGGACATCGATAAGCTCAGCGCGCTCCTCCCCCAGCGTCAGATACCCCTTGGTGAACCCCACGGTGGTGCCGGGATAGTTGGATGCGATGATACGCGTACCAGTCAGACGAGAAAAAAGGGCGCTCTTGCCCACATTGGGATTACCCACAAGCAAGATACGCATCATCCTAGTGAGCTCGCGGTAGATATTTATCTATGGCGACTAGTATTTTCCTGGCCATGCCAAAACCAACAGCCACCTGGGCATTATCCACCCTGAGAATAACAGGGCCGCGAAACAGCGTAGAACCCAGCTTGGTCACCTTCTTCCCTGGCCTGATACCCAAAGCATCCAGACGGCGAACTAAGCCATGTCCTCCCAACACCCCAAGCACAGTACCTGTCTGCCCAGTCCGCATTTCAGCCACCGTCAATTGCTCATTTTGATACATCGTCATAGATTATCCTCTATCCTTAACTAAGTTAGCCTTGTTTAACTTACAGATTTCAAAAAAATTTCCCGTCTTCATCTCCTTTTCTTCACACGTCTGTTCGAGCAATCTTCAGGGAGCTCCCCGTGCTCCAGATAATATTCATACCTGCTGGGAAAATTAGCCCCCCCTAGTGGACAGGCCTCTATGAATTCCACAAACTTCGCCAGCCTCTCCATACCTAAGGGACTGATGACGTGCTCAATCTTGCAGGCATCCTCCTCAGCTGCCGCCTGGTCAATGCCCATGGCTTGAGCAAAAAAACGGGTCAGCGCTTCATGGCGGTGGACTACATCGCCGGCAACCTTAGCCCCTTCCGGAGTGAGCTTTATGCGGCCATATCTTTCATGCTCCACAAGCTCCTGTTCTGAGAGTTTTTTCAAGGCAGAGGTAACACTGGGCATCTTAACTCCCAGCATTTCGCTGATCTGCTTTGCTTTTACCTCCTTCTTTCCTCCACCGAGGTTAGCTATCGCCTCAAGATAGCCCTCCATACTGGCGGTCTGCTCT
>SOJG01000031.1 GCA_004375885.1 Dehalococcoidia bacterium | reverse complement strand
CGGCTGTAATCAGATTCTTTGCCCCGGTGATCGATGTCACTGTCAATGCTCTGATGAGCGCTGTCGACCAGAAAATGAAGCAAGGGACAAAAGAGTTCATAATCCTTATTTCTTCGCCCGGCGGCTCCGTTATCCATGGTCTAAGTGCGTACAATTATCTGAAGGGATTGCCTGCTGCCATAACCACCCACAATTTCGGCAGCGTGGATTCAATCGGCATCGTTTTGTACTGTGCCGGTTCGAGAAGGCTATCGGTACCTCAGGCCAGATTCCTGTTTCATGGCGTTAATGTTCAATTCCGGGGGGACCAGAATTTGGAGGAGAAGGTGCTGGAAGAAAGGCTAAAAGGATTAAGGGTTGACATGGAGAACATTGCCAGGGTAATCGCAGCGAATGCAGGCAGGGACGCCAAGGATGTTACTGATGCCATGATTGAGGGAAGGATGCTGAATCCTGAGGAGGCAAAGTCCTGGGGCCTGGTTCACGAGATCAAGTCAGAGCTATTTGAGGCGGGAAGCGAGGTGATTGCCATACAGTTTCAGCAGCAGCCCGTTCAGAAACTGCCGCTTCAGCAACAACCTCAACAACCACAGCAATCGCAGCCGCCGCGAAGACTGTGATATCGGCGATAAGGCTGCCTCGCTTAGCTCTACCTGCTTCAGCCAGTCAGTGAGACATAAGCGGTCCTCGCCCCCGTAGTAGCGATACGTCGGCTTGCTGCTCTTGGGCCGTGGTCTATTCTGGCTCGTTTGCACAGAGGTCGTAGCCGGGGGCTTGCCGTATACCTCTCATTACGATATACTTCTCGCCGCGCTATGCTTTCACAGGGATTTTCCGTAGGTAGATATGAATATTAACCAGACCTTGGAAAATACTGCCAGCGAAATACCCCGCAAAGAAGCCATTGTTTTTGGTGCTCAGCGGATTACCTATGGAGAGTTGGATGCAGCTTCCAACAGTGTAGCCAACGCCCTTCTGGACCTGGGGATGAGAAAGGGTGACCATGTGGCTATCTTGATGTCTCATGGGCCTGAGTGGGTTGTCAACTATTTCGGGGTAGTGAAGGGCGGAGGCGTAGCTGTGCTGCTGAACACTGCGCTTAAGGCACCTGAGCTTGAGGCTCTGCTGAGAGATTCTGACTCCAGGATCCTGATCACAGAGAAGATATTCTTGGAGGTGCTTTCCTCGGTCTTGCCCTGCATTCCCTCGCTGGAGCATGTAATTGATGTAGATGCCGATTCTCACATCAAGATGCTGGCTCACAGCTCTTCCTCGTCGCCGACTATTGATATAAGGGACGACGACGACGCCAGCATAATCTACACTTCTGGTGTCCTGGGGAGGCAGAAAGGGGCGGTACATACACATGCGTCGCTCATGGGAACTCCGCCCATAGTCTCGGCCAGCATACAACGGAGGAGAGAAGATGTCATCATAGACCTTGTTCGTTTTACCCACCTTTTCGGCCTCTGTGAAGTCCTTCTCGGTTCGATTATCACAGGGTCTGCCATCGTGCTCATCCGTGATTTCACCCCCAGAGCTGTTCTCAAGGCTGTGAACAGAGAAAAGGGAAACATTATCTTCGGCGTCCCAGCCATGTACAATGCTCTGGCTATGGTGCGTGACGGGATACTGAGAAGATACGACCTGAGTTCTCTGCGATTGGCTGTTACTGCCGGGGCAAAATCGTTTCCGGAGTTGATGAAGGCTCTGGAGGACAAGTTTGGGTTGTCCCTTTATGAGGTATACGGACTTACAGAGATCTCTGCCGTTTCTGTAAGCACCTTTGATAGTTGCAAGCTGGGAACTGTCGGCAAGCCGATCTGTGCCCTCAAGATAGTAGATGACAACGGCCGGCAAGTTCACCGCGGGGAGATAGGGGAGGCTGTGTTTAAAGCCCCCTGGGCGATGAGGGGATACCATAAAGCGCCTGAACTGACAGCTCAAGTCCTTAAGGATGGCTGGTTCTATACCGGAGACTTGGTCAGGATGGATGATGAAGGCTACCTGGAGTACATGGAGAAAAAATCGTTCATAATAGTCACATCTTCAGGACTTAAGATCGGTCCATCAGAGGTTGAATTCGTGCTGCTGAGCCACCCAAGTGTAGCGGAGGCAGCCTACGTAGGTATTGACGACGGTTATAGAGGACAAACCCCCACGGCTTTTGTGGCCTTTAAAGAAGGGCAACATGCCACTGCGGAAGACTTGTACGGCCTCTGTTATCAGAACCTAGCTGATTTCAAGATCCCCAAGCGAATTGAATTCTTGGATAGCATACCCAAAACTGCCTCGGGGAAAATAGACAGGAGGCGGCTCAAAGAGAGGCGGATAGCCTGGGGCAGGTCAGGGGACGGCACCCCGATGATCGACGGTCGCTTTATTACTGCTTGAATGGCCTGTCAGTCCACCAGGGATAGAGCGCCAGCATCTGCCTGGCCAGCAGTCCAGAATATGTATTGGGGTCGTAGTATATTTCTGCGTATTCCACGAGTCCCTGCGGCTGAAGAATGCTCTGGACCGGTGCATCAGGGGCGATAGTTCGTTTTTCCCCGAATCCTTACTCCATAGTACGTCAGTCCCCCGAAGCTCCCAAGGGGCTTTTTGGGAGCAATTGGAATGTTGACTTGACTAAGGCTTATTGGTAACATCATGGACTGAGCCGTGCTAGGCGGGGAGCTAGCGGTGCCCTGTACCCGAAAACCGCTATAGCGGGGCTGAATTCCTGCTTGAGGTTTGCGGCTGGCTAGACCTGCCTTTGCTGAGCGGTGTTGATGGTCGGGTTCTATGCAACTGGAGGCTATGAACCCCGTCAGGTCCGGAAGGAAGCAGCGGTAAGTGGTATTTCCAGTGTGACATAGAGTTGCCTGGCTGGAGCGAGCTGGCAAGGGCGGCTTCCCGGTTCGGGAATCGAGGGCAGGTGCACGGCTTGAGGAGATTTCAGAGGCTATGAATATGGCAATAAGTAAGGTATGTGTTGTCGGTTCAGGGACTATGGGCAGCGGGATAGCACAAGTATCGGCACAGGCGGGCTATGAGACAACCATGGTTGACATAAAGCAGGAGTTTCTTGACCGTGGCATGAGCAATATAAAGGCAAGCCTGGGCAAATTTGTGGAAAAAGGAAGGATGAAACAGGAGGAGATGGGCGAAACTCTGGCCAGGCTCCGTACCACGGTTGATATGAAAGATGCCGCTAGGGATGCTGACTATGTTATAGAGGCAGCATTTGAGAGGGCGGAGGTAAAGCTGCCCATATTTGCGCAGCTTGAAGATGTCTGCCGCAAGGAAACAATCCTGGCTTCCAACACATCAGGAATACCGGTAAGTCTACTGGCGTCAGCCACGAGGCGTCCCGACAAGGTCATAGGCACACATTTCATGAATCCTGTGCCCTTAATGAAGGGCGTAGAGATCGTGAGGTCTTTGCTCACGTCGGATGAGACTCTGAGCACAAGCCTCGATTTTGTCAAGTCTCTGGGCAAGGAAACAGTCGTAGTGAAAGATTCGCCTGGATTTGTGACCAATAGAATCGTCACCCTGGTCTTCAACGAGGCAGCCAAGCTTCTGGAAGAGAATCTGGCAAGTATCGAGGATATAGACAAAATAGAGAAACTATCGCACAACTGGCCCATGGGCCCATTCGAACTGGCGGA
The DNA here is from genome assembly GCA_004375885.1 of Dehalococcoidia bacterium. Lineage (GTDB taxonomy): Bacteria > Chloroflexota > Dehalococcoidia > GIF9 > AB-539-J10 > RBG-13-51-36. The sequence goes on along the minus strand of SOJG01000031.1, from coordinate 3,515 downwards.
TCTGGTCGGCATAGACGTCGTGGTAGACCTGCTGGAAGGAATCTACCGGGAGACGGGCTGGGAACGATATAAGCCTGCTCCGCTATTGAAGAGGATGGTCGAGATTGGATACACCGGAAGGAAGGCCGGAAAGGGCTTCTACCAGTTGTTTGCACAGGGCTGACTTTTTTGCACCAGCAAATCCTTCGCCAATTCGGTCTTAGACCGAAGAAACGACTAGGGCAGCATTTCCTTGTAGATGAGGCTGTATTAGACTGCATTCTGTCAGCTGCCGAACTCAGCCATGGGGATATTGTCGTTGAGATAGGTCCGGGCCTGGGCATACTAACTGAGGGGTTAGCCAAACGGGGAGCCAAGGTTATCGCCGTTGAACTTGACTCCAGACTGGTTACCCTGCTAAGGAAACGACTGTCCTCCTTGCCTGATGTCAGGGTCGTCCACGGTGATATACTCAAGCTTAGCCCGGAGGAGCTTCTGGCCGGCGATTTGCCTGCCTCTGAACTCGATCGAGGTTACAGGGTTATCGCCAATCTTCCCTACTATATTACCTCACCGGTACTGCGCCATTTTCTCGAGGGAGGGGCCCGACCCTCACGCATGGTAGTGATGGTGCAGAAGGAAGTGGGCGAAGCTATTGCCGCTAGCCCGGGTAAGATGAGCCTGCTCAGCGTCAAGATTCAATTCTATAGCAGGCCTACTATCATGGCCCATGTGGCCGCGGCAAGCTTCTATCCCCCGCCCAAGGTGGAGTCGGTCGTTCTACGGCTGGAAGTTTACTCTCAAGCACCCATCGAGGTATCCGATGTAGCCAGTTTCTTTGAGGTGGTTATGCGTGGTTTCAGCTCACCCCGTAAGCAGCTTCACAATTCTCTGGCTCACTCTCTGGAGATGCCGCCAGGCGAGGTTGCTGCATTGCTGGAGAAGGCTGGAATAGAAGCCAAACGGCGTGCTGAGACCCTTGGTCTGGAGGAGTGGCGGGAACTGTGGAGGGTGTTTGCTCCCTGCCTACCTCGTCCTGAGCCTTCCGCTTCTTGTCATCCTGAGCCGAGCGAAGGACCCTGTAACCCTCAGGGCAAGTTTCGTAAAGGGGAAGACCCCGGTCCCTCTCAGGACAGGCACCGCGAAGGGTCCCGGAGATCTCCTTCGACAGGTTCAGGACATGCTCCGGTCGCGGAGTTCACGCCAAACGAGGCGCAAGCACGCCCTCAGAATGACCTCAGTGGTGAGTAGTCACAGGATTATGAAGCTCACTCTTTACGCCCCGGCCAAGATAAACCTGGTCCTCGAAGTACTGGGCAAGCGTAATGATTATCACCGGGTCTCCAGTATTGTTCAGTCAATAGACTTATGCGATGTCCTCGATTTTCAGCTACACGAGGCAGTATGCCTTGAATGTGATGCGCCCAGCCTGGAGCGCGATAACCTGGTGACACGAGCGGCTGCCCTACTCAGGGAAAGCATGAAATGCCGTCTGGGGGCCCGGATCGAACTGCGCAAGCGCATACCGTGGGGTGTGGGACTGGGGGGTGGCAGCAGCGACGCTGCCGCTACCCTCCTGGCGCTAAATGAGCTTTGGCGATTGGAGCTGCCGCTTTCTGAGCTAGTCCACATAGCATCTAAGCTGGGCTCGGATGTTCCCTTCTTTATCCACAAGGGCACGGCTTTGGTAGAGGGCGTAGGAGAGAAGGTGACCCCGCTACCGTCCTTGTCTTCGACGTGGTTTGTGTTGCTGATGCCTCCGCTGCCTAGAATTCCGGGCAAGACAAAGGAAATGTATAATAGGTTAGACACTACCTATTTCACCGAAGGCCAGTTTGTTCAGGCAGCCCTGTCGTCTTTGAGACAAGGAAAGGCAATCGCCCCTGGTCTCATGTTTAATGTCTTCGACAAGGTGGCCTTTGAGTTTTTCCCCGGCTTGAACGAATATAGGAAGACCCTGGAACAAGCTGGAGCCCCCAGAGTTTATCTCGCTGGCTCCGGACCATGTCTTTTTACTTTTTTCTCGGAGGAGAAGCAGGCCAAAGTGATAAGTCTAAACTTGATAGGACAAGGGCTAGAATGTTACGTGACGTCTCCTTTTCCCGGAGGCTAGAACGCTCTCCCCCGAAGGGAGAAGGTTAGGATGAAGTGAAAGTATGAGTATAGTAGAGCAAATCAAGCGAAATAAGTGGCTTCTGGCGACGATTTATGCCGTTGTCATTCTTGGTCTCAGCGTCGGCCTTTATTTCCTCCTTCGATATCTGATGGCTTATTTTGATCTTTCAGTTGAAGGGTTTGCCACTACAGCTTACCTGGTTGTTTTTATAACCACTCTGGTAAGTAACGCCAGTATTATTATTCCAGTACCTATTTTCGTCGCCATAATGATAACAGCGGCATCGAAGTGGGACCCTATTCTGGTAGCTCTTATAGCTAGTAGCGCTGGCACCTTGGGGGAAATAACGGGCTATTATGTTGGTTACTTAGGGAAAAAGATAATAATCACTGAGACTACACCAGGATATGAGAAACTTGTGGGCTGGATGAAGCGACATGGCCCCTTGGGCATTTTCCTTCTCTCACTTCAACCTATATTGCCATTTGACGTAGCTGGGCTCCTGGCCGGAGCCTCTAAACTACCGTTATGGAAGTTTCTCCTGCCTTGCTGGGCAGGGAAATTTCCCAAGTATCTCTTGGCCTGCTACCTCGGCGAGGCGTTTTTGCGTCTTTTGCCCCTTCCACCCCTATAACTCCAGTGATAACGAGCTCCTGTCACGGTAGCCGTCTGTTATTGTCAGTGCCCATCGCGTCGCTCACGACAGGGTCTGGATGTCCTGCCCCACTCGCTCCAAAGGAGGTGCACAGTCAGTATGGCACTCAAGCGCTCTTCAAAGAAAGGGCTAGCTTCGTCTCCTCGGCCTTCGTCCTGACCTCTCCATCTAGTCTTGCCCCGTGCAGTGCCTGGAGGATCCTTCCCATCTCGGGTCCGGCAGAAATGCCCAGTCTTTTTAGCTCCTCCCCGTTGAGGGAAGTCCTCACATAGCGTAGTTTCGTCAGAAACAGTTGGAGATAGCTCTGTGCCATTGAAGGGTCTGAGGCTATGGCGTTTGCCTGTATCGCCAAAGGCTCGTAGTCTTGCAGCAGGTAGTAGACCTGACTGGGTTTCAGGGCGGACCTGTCGAGGAAGGCAAGCCTGGTCTTGAGGCGGAGCGTATCGCGCATGGCGCGGGACAATTTTGCTGGCGTGTTAAGGCGCGTGAGGAATTGCTCGTTTTCCTCTTTGCTGAGCGAGTAAATGAGAAGACAGAAATAGAGCGTAGGTAATTGGGTGGGCCTCTTGAGCCGTCGCGCCGTTTCATATTGCTCAGCTATCCAGCCACCGCCTTTGAGACGGGGGCTTATTCTCGCCAGCACTCCTATCTCGGCAAGCCGGTTGATGACCAATTCCGGCTGTTCTTCCCTGAAAATCGACTCTAGCTCGTGCCTGATCCGGTCGCCGCTTATTGTGTCCAGCACAGGAACGTCCCTTTCCAGTA
>SOJG01000082.1 GCA_004375885.1 Dehalococcoidia bacterium | reverse complement strand
GGTATCTGCTCGAAGTTGGCCGTAATGGAGTAGTCGCCCTGCACGCTGGTGATAATGGTAGAGGCGGAGTTAACATCGGCAATAGCTTGAACATCGCCAGTCCAGTTCACAAACCGGTAGCCACTATCAGGAGTGGCCACCAGGCTAACCTCCGTGCAGAAGACATAAGTGAAAATCCCTTCACCGGGAGTCGTTACCGAACCCCCAGCGGTGCTGGAGATGGTGACGTTGTACAGAATAGCAACGCATCCCGCCATCGCTGCAACTAGGGCTACCGTAATCAAAAAGATGCTAGCTCTTTTCATCCCATGGTGTCTCCCCGAATCAAGCCTTATCTTCATATTCCGCTTCCAGACTCTCACAGCTGTCTGCTGCATCAGGCACTAAGCCTGCGCAAAATCGGGCTACTAGGCCTCGCAATGACTTGGGGTCTTGGGGGAGGGTGAATTTCGCTGTGGGGGAAAAGCCCAGTCAGCACGTCTATATGCGCTGCGTCGAACACGGCGGGAATAACGGGAACCCTCTAATCTACACACTCGACCACCGACCTTATATGTCTCTGAGAATATTGTAGGTCACTGTTGGACGAATTGTCAATAGTCTGTGCTCAGGCAGTACCGTCGCGTGAAAATGGGGCCAGTTTTAGTCCTTTGTGGCTACAAGCTCCGCAGTAAGCGGGGAACGATAGGGCCCGCCCCTTCTCACACTTCTTATAGCCAGCCTCTCCGTTATTGCGCGCTGATGCTAATCTTCAGGCTATCTATCTTACCTACCCCCTTCAATGAAGAGACCAGGCCGACTATAGTGCTGGTGATGATATCCCTGGGGAAGGGGGTGAGGGGAAGCTCTTCACCATTGACGACGAGCTTGACGTCGCCCCGCTCCACATAAAGCTCAAGGTCCCGTATGTTTTCGGCCCCTCTCAAGGAGGAGATTCCCCCCAGTACAGTGCGGGCCAGAAACTCCTGGGCGAAGGGATTGAGTTCGATAGACTGATTGTTGACCGTAAGGTCTGCGTTAAGCTTTCTCTGCATTTCCTGCCTCCCGCCCGGGACTTGAAGGAGCACTCCGAGTTGCGCCATTCCATCCCCTGTTATTCGCCGCAATTTCTATGCTCTGGCTTGCTCTAGATGCCTAGATACCGGGCAGGCATCCAGGCGCCTTTACCATCAAGACGGGTACCCTGCTAAGTCTGATAACTTTGTCGGCCACACTGCCATGAGCCCAGCGACTGGGTCCTGAGCGTCCGTGGCTGGACATAACAATGATGCTGGTGTCATCCTGTTCTGCGTATGCGGCAATCGCTTCAGCCGGAGGCCAAAGGAGCACTTCGGTGCGCACCTTGACCCCTTTGCCTTCCAGCCTCTTGGCTACTCTGCTGAGATACCTTAGAGCTTGCCTCTCTTTCTTGCCAAAGGTTATAGTCATCCCTGACTCGCCCTTCTGAACCCTGGCATCCTCGCTGGCCCGATAAAGCTCGCGAGCTTCGGGATCTCGCGTTTGACGTCGTACGCGTTCCGTGACACTGACAAGTGTGACCTCCTCTGCACCGCAGCCCCTGGCTAGCTCCTCAACATGGGGAAGAGCACATTCGGCTAGCTTGGAACCATCCAGCGGAACAAGAATCTTTCTGTACATTTCGGCCTCCTTCTTAATCTGCTTTCTGACCAGTCTAATACGACTCAGATTTTGAGTTCATATCGGTATTATCGACCTCCTCTTGCTGATGAGCAGCCACATCCCCTCGAGCCTGAATCATCTTGCCGTAGTCGGGGTGCTGCCTGACCTTCCGAATATACTCCACATGTCCGGTAGGCAACATCCTTATATGTCGCGTTCCTTTCTCGAGGCGTCGCTAGACCTGCACCGTCACCTTTTCGTGTTCGGTTTTCACATTATACACCTATAAGCCCGGCCATAAGACTCCTCGTTTCATGAGTCTGGGGTCTTAGGCGAATCCCTGACTGAAGCGCTAGACCACCCTCCTGAATTTCTCCTTCGGAGCGCCGCAAATAGGGCACTCGTCGGGGAGAACACCGTCGGAGACGTAGCCGCAGACCTGGCAAACGTAGTACTCCGCTTCCTCTTCAGCCATCATGTGGGCCAGCGCCTTCTTGTAGAGCGTGGCATGCCCTTTCTCTACATCACGAGAATAACTCAGGACCGTTGCCACGCTGGCATTATCTTCTTCGTTTGCCTCCCTGACGACTTGAGGATACCTGTTGCTAGCCAGATTCTCCCTCTCAAA
>SOJG01000022.1 GCA_004375885.1 Dehalococcoidia bacterium | reverse complement strand
CGAAGTATCCCAGGTAAGCTATTACCATGCTTTTGACTGTCCTCCCTGCCCAAGTAGCGAGGAAGAACCTTACCCAGCCGAAGCGAAGCGTGCCCAGGAGTACGGCGAAGGGGTAAAAAAGCGGACTCAATACGGCTGACACAACGAAAATGGCTTTAGAGCCGTGGCGGTCAACAAGATTGCTGAAGCGAACGTAAAGGGCGCTGTCGCGATCACGGAACAATCCCCTGCCAGCGTAGCCAGTGAAATAAGCGCCAATAGCGCCCACAGCCTCGCCAATTCCAGCTACGGCGCCGACTACGGCGGGCTCCAACACGCCTCCCAGTGTGAATGTGAAGACAATGCCGAAGCCGGGCAAAATGAAGGTGCCGTTGGTGAGGACACTTATGACGAAGCAACCAACATAGCCCCAGTGTGCCATCTGTTCGATGTAGCTTCGATGTTGAATGATAAGAACAGATAAAGCTATGGTTGCTGCCAGGGATATGCCACCTATTAGGGCCTCACGCTTGCTCGGCTTCCTCATCAATTTCGCGCATTATACAGTAAAACGATACGGATAAGACCTGACTTCTCGACTTCGCTTTGTTAAGTGTACAGGTACTGCCGCCGTTCTAATAAGGAGAACCTAGCCAGGGCTGAGCCCAGAGCCAACGACCCGGTGACCCTGCAACTGTGGACTTTGGTGACGCGCGCCACGGGACGGGGGGAGGGAAGGGGGAAACCCCTTGGGCGGCAGTTGACGCCCCTTCCAGGGCCTCTCAGTGCCCTCTGAGGCAGTTTCCCCACGGTCGGCCGCAAATCCAAATCATCGCAGCATGGCCACATAACTGTTTATTTCCACGCCCAGCGAATCGGCTACGGGCTGGCACTTGGCCATGAGGCAGTAGAATACCCTCCCCTCCGGGGGAAGCTCTGACAAAGCCTCATAATGCCCCATTCCCTTGGCGAATACGAGGTCTGCTGACTCAAATTCCCGCTTGAATCGGGCCGAAGCCAAAGAAAAGACTACTCCCGGTGAGGCTATGCCGGTGCTCACAACTTCTCCAAATTCGTTTTCCAGGCCCGTCCTCCTCACATCTTCCAGGGTCAGGTCGTTCTGAACAGGCGAGGGCTTAACTGCGTAGACGACCCGGGCAGCTTGTCTCATCAACTTGACCAGAGGCAGGTCAAAGTAGAGCTCGCCGGCGTTATCAGCCAGATACAGGACTTTGCGGGCATCTCTTAGCTTCGCTACAAATCGCTTCGAGTCATCCACGGCAAAGCTTACAGGTTTCCTCATATACTCCTCACTAGAACAAGTCTCTCTGAAGAAGTCAATGGCGTTTGCTGCCGCGGCCAGCTTGAGATGCTGGCAAAGCTCATCCTCGTAAGGATCAGCACGTCGCCTGCCGCGCCCCGATAAGTCGGGATTCCCGGTCTCAGACTGCAATGTCAGCTCAGGACATAGTTGCCTGGCGAGCAACATCTCCCTTTCCTTCATGGCCCTATAGGGATCAGGATTTCGCGTCACTTCTCTTACCGCCTTGTGAATCTTGGTGGCGATGACGATGGATAGCTGATTACAGGAGAATTCCTCGTCCAGTATCTTGATGGCTTCTCTTATGGCGCCTTGTTTCAGCGAAGCATCATGTGTGGCCAGTCCCGCAGCCTGGTAGGTCAATCTGCGCAAGCACTCATAGCAGTCCGGCGCCATCTTCATGCTAGTCCGCCTAACTCGAATTTGAGCAACTGATAACGCTCCATTATAATAGTATCGGGTATGCTTGAGAAACTAGAACTAATACAAAGGCGCTACGACGAGCTAGGCCGACTCCTGGCCCAGGCGGAGATAGCTACTGATCCCGGGCGACTCCAGGAGCTAGGCAGGGAGAAAGCTGCTCTGGAGGATATTGTTGACGCATACCAGCAATACAACGCAAAGGGCAAGGAGCTCGCCGAACTTGAAGCTCTGCTCGGCTCCCCGACTGACGCGGAAATGATGGCCTTGATCAAGGAGGAGGTGAGCAAACTAAAACAGCAACAAGATGAGCTGATCAACCGACTTAAGCTCTCGCTGGTGCCCAAAGACCCCAATGATGAGAGAGACGTCATTGTGGAGATACGGGCCGGTGCCGGTGGTGAGGAGGCAGGCCTATTTGCCGCAGACTTATTCCGCATGTATAGCCGATATGCCGAGGCCAAGCACTGGCAGGTGGCCATCATCGATAGCAGTCAAAGCGAAGTGGGAGGTTTCAAGGAGTTAATATTTGAAATTAAGGGTAGAGGTGCTTTCAGCCGTTTCAAACATGAGTGTGGTGTTCATCGAGTGCAAAGAGTGCCAACCACCGAAGCTTCAGGGCGAATTCATACATCAACAGCTACGGTGGCGGTTCTGCCCGAGGCAGAGGAGATCGAACTCAATATCAGGCCCGATGATCTTAAGATGGAATTCTTCCATAGCCGCGGTGCCGGAGGCCAAAACGTGAACAAGGTTACTTCGGCCGTTCGCCTTACCCACTTACCCACAGGCATAGTAGCCTCCTGCCAAGATGAAAGGTCTCAAATAAGAAACAGGATGAAGGCCATGGCGGTGCTTCGGGCCAGGCTGCTTGACATGGAACAACGGAAACAATCTGAAAGCATGGATAAAGAGCGGCGGATGCAAGTAGGCAGCGGTCAACGGGCGGAAAAGATTCGCACCTACAATTTCCCCCAGAACCGGGTTACCGACCACCGAATCAACTCAAGCTTTCACAACCTGCAACAGATTTTGGATGGAGAGCTGGACCAGATCATTGATGCCCTGAGTGGCAAAGAGCAGGTTGAGCAGTTAGAAGCGGCCCTTACATGATCCTACGCCAAGCTTTACAGTCAGCCGCCCAAACGCTATGCGGGGCGGGAGTCCCTGATGCCTTCATCGAGGCTGAGCTTCTGCTCGGTCACGTGGTGGGAATGTCTAGAACACAGTTGTACACAGAACCGGACAGAAGCTTAACTTCGGTCGAAACAGAGCATCTACACAGTGTTATCCAGCGTCGTATTGACCGCGAGCCCGCCGCCTATATCCTGGGGCACTGCGAGTTCTATGGAATTGACTTCTGTGTTGAGCATCACACGTTCATTCCCCGCCCAGAAACAGAGCTCCTGGTGGAAACAGCTGTAAAACTCGCCCGTCGCATTGCCACTGGAGAAGGACAGATCGCCATAGCCGATATCGGCACAGGCTGCGGAGCCATTGCCATCAGCCTGGCCTTAGCTTTACCCCACGCTAAGGTCTATGCTACGGATGTTTCGGCTTCAGCACTGCGGGTTGCTGAAACAAACTGCCGGCGCCACGGTGTTCGCGGTCAGGTCGAGCTCTTGCTGGGGAACCTGCTCGAGCCGCTGGCACAGACTGTAGATATGATATCAGCCAATCTACCCTATGTTAAGAGCAGTGATCTCAACCATTTGAGCCCGGAAACAAGGTGTTTTGAGCCGAGCATAGCCCTGGCCGGCGGTCAGGATGGCCTGGACAGAATACGGGAAATGCTGGAGCAGGTGCCGGGGAAACTCAATCAGGGAGGCTGTCTTCTTCTAGAAATAGGGCAAGGACAGGCTGAAATGGTAACTTCGTTGATACGTAGCTATTTCCCACAGGCCTGGATCGAGTTCACTTCGGACCTGGGTGGTATTGAGAGGGTAGTACAAATCAGCCCCGCGGAATCGGCGTAGAGAAGAGCGACATGACGGAAGGGATAGAGCGGCTGGCTCGGCTTATCACAGAATCTGAGAAGACCGTCGTATTTACCGGGGCCGGGGTAAGCACTGAGTCGGGCATACCTGATTTCCGCAGCCCGGACGGGTTCTGGAGCAAATATGACCCCGAGGACTTCACCATACAGAAGTTCCTCAGGAGCCCCGCTGCCCGCAAGGCCTTTTGGAAGATGTCCGCCGAAGGTGGACTTCTTGCCGAAGCTGAGCCGAATCCCGCCCACTACGCCGTTGCCGACCTCCACCACTCAGGGAGGCTGGATTGCGTCATCACTCAGAATATCGATAACCTCCATCAGAAGGCAGGAGTCCCCGAGGAAAAGGTATTTGAGCTTCACGGCAATATGAGGCGCGTGGTGTGCTTAAGCTGCGGGAATCGCCTGCCCATGCTTGAGGTAGTACAGAAAGTGAATGAGGGGATAGAAATCCCCGGCTGCCCTGACTGTCAGGGGATCCTGAAGCCGGATGCAGTGCTGTTCGGAGAGGCACTGCCGGTGGTGACCTTGCGGGAAGCTACTCGCCGGGCGCAGAAGTGCGATCTCCTCATCGTCATCGGCTCCAGCCTTGTTGTTTATCCAGCGGCCTATATGCCGGCATACGCCAGAGAGGCTGGAGCCAGGTTAGCGATCGTCAACCTGACGGCGACCCCCCTCGACTGCCACGCCACTGTATGCATCCAAGGTAAAGCTGGAGAAATAATGCCCAGGGTGGTGGCAATGGTGAGGCCTTCCTAATTATCGGGCCTAAGCTGCGGCGGCTGCACCGTGCCTTTTCCCTGCCTAATCCACCGTCTTTCGGATACGCTTGATTTCCAATGCCTTGCCGGTGTTTTCATCCACGTCGACCAGCATGGCATCGAAACTGACTTTTCCTCTTCCCACCGATAGCCGGCCAGGCCTCTGAGTGAGGAAGCGGTCGATTACAGTATCGGAATCATCCCCGATAACCGAATTCGTGGGGCCAACCATGCCTATGTCGGTGACATAAGCGGTGCCTCCGGGCAATATGTGAGCGTCAACGGTCCCCACATGGGTGTGCGTACCGACCACGGCACTGACCCGTCCATCAAGATACCTGCCCATCGCCACCTTCTCCGAGGTCGCCTCAGCATGGAAGTCAACGATTATGGGGACTGATCTAGGTTCGAAGTCAGCCAGTAGCTGATCCATAGTTCGAAAGGGACAGTCAAAATGGCCTATGAAAACACGCCCCACCAGGTTGACTATCAGGACGTTGTTCTTGAACAGATACCCCCGACCGGGATTTGCCGGCGGATAATTCAGCGGCCGGAGAAGAGCAAGCTCGCTATCCAGATAAGGGACAATCTCCTTGTGGGCCCAGACATGATTTCCCGTCGTTATGACATCAACTCCAGCATCAAAGAGCTCCCGTGCTGTGCTGAACGTGAGCCCTATCCCACCGGCAGCATTCTCGCCGTTACCTACTACAAGGTCGATCCTGTGTTCAGAAACCAGGCCCGGCAGGATCTGCTCAACCGCCTTCCTGCCGGGCTTGCCGATGATATCGCCTATTGCCAGTATTCTCAATTCCCTGGAGTCAGCTCAGGACGGGTCTACTTAGCGTAATCTATGGCTGTAGTCTCCCTTATTACTACTACTCTTATCTGCCCAGGATAGGTCAGGCTCTCTTCTATCTTCTTGGAAATGTCCCGTGCCAGCCTCACCGATGCCAGGTCATCAACCTTGTCCGGTTTTACCAGTACGCGAACCTCGCGCCCTGCTTGAATAGCGAAGGACTTGTCCACGCCGGGGAAACCGGCCGCTATATCCTCCAGGTCCTTAACGCGCTTCAAGTATTTCTCCAGGGACTCACGTCTCGCCCCGGGTCGTGAACCACTTATGGCATCGGCACAGGCAACAATAAAACCCATAACACTGTTGGTCTCAGCCTCGCCATGATGTTCGGCAATCGCTTGAACCACTTCTGGATTCTTGTCCCACTGCTTGGCCAGGTCGGCACCTATCAAAGCATGTGGACCCTCCGTCTGGTGATCTACGGCCTTGCCAATATCATGCAGCAGACCGGCCTTCCTGGCAGCACTGGCATTAGCTCCAAGCTCGCTGGCCAGCATGCCCGCCAGATGAGAGACTTCGAGACTGTGCAGCAAAACGTTCTGACCGTAGCTGGTGCGAAACTTGAGCTGGCCGACTAGCTTAATCAGCTCAGGGTGTAGTCCTGGCACGCTGGCTTCGTAGGCGGCTCGCTCACCCTCACTACGCGCAGTCGCCTCAACCTCTGCTCTGGTTTTGTCCACTATTTCCTTGATCCGTGCCGGATGTATGCGACCGTCAAGGACAAGCTTGGCTAAGGCAACACGAGCTACTTCGCGCCTCATAGGATCGAAGCTGGAGATAGTGACCGTCTCCGGAGTGTCATCGATGATGAGATCAACACCGGTAGCTTGCTCTAAGGCACGGATATTGCGTCCCTCGCGCCCAATGAGCCGCCCCTTCATCTCGTCACTGGGCAGAGGAATGGCGGATATTGTGGTTTCCGAAACTACGTCAGTAGCACACCTCTGAATAGCTGTGGCCAGAATGCCCCGACCCCTTTCATCCGCCTCTTCCCTTATGGTAGCCTCCCACACCCTGACCTCATGCGAGACCTCTTCCTCAACCTCCTGCTTCAGCATTTGAAACAGGAACTCTTTCGCTTCCGCACTGGATGTGCCGGAGATGGATTCTAACTTCGCCAGCTGCTTCTCTCTTATTGATTGAAGTTCAGCTGTTACCCTGTCAACTTCTCTGTTTCGGTTATCGAGATCACGATCACGCCGCTCTACCGCCTCTAACTTCCGCTCCAGCGCCTCTTCTTTCTGGTTAACACGCCTTTCTATTCGTTGTATTTCAAGGCGGCGTTCCTTGCTTTCCGCCTCGGCCGCGTTGCCAACCTTGATAGCTTCTTCTCTAGCTGCACGGAGTAGGTCATCATACTTGGTTGTTGCCTCATCTAATAGCTTTTGTGCCTCTCTTCTCGTTCTTTGAATCTCCCGGTTGGCTACTAGCTGCCTTATGAAGTACCCAACAAGGATGCCCAAGACAAGAGCGAGGCCACCTATCATCATTGATATGTACATATTTCCTCTTTATTTCGTCGCAATAATATACGCAGTTCATGCACGGTAATAATAACCTTTTGTGGGGTCGGCGTCAACAAACTGCTCTGGCGGAGAAACGCTCGGCCTATTTCGTTTGAATCTGTTGACCCACCGGGAGAGCTGCCGAACTGACGATCCAGGATGCTGCGTCTTGCTTGGCCGGGTTCCGCCAGGAGCAGAATAGGCGTCTGTGTTGTTACCGCTGAGATGTATGAGGATTGCGGTCCTTAGAGACGGAAAACCTGAACACACCAGTTTTGACAGCGATGTTCATAGACACTACAATTATACGTTGATAGAGTGCAGAGAGTTGAACTGGCTAAGTATTGCTAAGCTGGTATGGAAATGCCGGCAGACCTGACGGGCGGAGTTTCTCGGGGCGGTAAGACACGAACAGGCTTAGCAACCTCCCCGGCCAGCGAAGCTCAGGCAATATGCGTTTGCCGAGCGTGATGATAGACCGGGCAACAGGAGACGCATTCGGTGGATAATGCCTGGCACAGATGGCTCAGGAGAAGGTTTGCGCCGGC
>SOJG01000084.1 GCA_004375885.1 Dehalococcoidia bacterium | reverse complement strand
TGTCATCAATTCCCCTGACTAGCAAGTCACCGGAATATTCCACATTTATGGCATCGAAGAAGTACTTAACGGTGAGCACTGCGCCATCAAAGAGCTTTTCACCTCGAGTAGCGCCGACTGAGATAAAAACGCCCCTTCGTTCCCGCTTGTCTTCTCCTCCCATGCCCAGCACATGCTTTCTCACCCAAAGCGCCTGGCATCTATCCACTACGGCCTTGGCCTGGCTGGTAATACCGTAGAAGAATATCGGCGACGCAAAGATGATGTGGTCCGCTTCCAGAAGCTTCTCATAGAGCAGTTGCATATCATCCTTGATGGGACAGTTGCCATCCTTGAGACAGGCATCTATTTCCAGGCAGGGCGAGATTTTGAGTTTTGAGACCGGCACGTTTTCGACCTCAGCCCCTGCCTCTCTGGCACCCTCCAACGCCTTATTGAGAAGAATCTCGGTATTGCTTTGCCTTCTGGGGCTGCCCATAATGCCTAATGCTTTCATATTGCTGCTGCTATTATAGCACCGCTGGCGATCGGCCTGGACCCCTGGGCTTGAGATCTCAGCGATAGGTCCTGAATAGGAATTGAATCCTATTCTTTATACGGCATACTTATCTCGCAGCATCTGCGAAAGCTGGGGCAGGAAGGCAAATGCCTTCTCAACGAGCCCTTCCTCAGGGCTTGAGGCCCGGCACTCGCTTGCTGTCTTGGCTACTATATCGACCTGGCCCAGGTCGCTGAGGCAGCATCGGGCTGGTGCCACCAATGCCTGGGCGGCAATCTGGTTCAAGGACAAACCTGTATTGTCTGAGATTACCTCCCAGTAGTCCGAGAGAAGCGCAGCCAGTGTCTCCGGTGTCTGCCTCGCCAGCGCCGTGGATTCAGTGGGGACGATACCCCAGGAGATGACCCCACCAGCATTGATAAATTCGGCCACGCTGTCGGCATATTCCCTGGGCATAAAGCCAATCTGATAGGCATCGAAGGACAGAATTTCCACGCCCAACTCCAGTAGATATGGCAAATTCACTTCGGCACAGAGGTGCATCCCTTTGGGTCCCTCCAGGCCTTCCACAAACCTGTGATAGTCTTCTCTGGCATGTTGCTCGTTGTAGCCGGAAAAGGCACTGAATACGTAGCCCAACCCCGGCTCATCCACCCACACAAAGGCGTTAGCATTCCTCTTCCTGAGTTCCTGATACTGGATGTTGACTTTTCTCTGCATGAAATCAAACAGAATAGTCCTGGCCTCTTCGTTGTAGATGATCGGCTTCAGGTCCTCATCCAGCACTTTCAGGCCAAAACTCACCGGGCCTGTGACCTGTCCTCTGATGGCTTTGTAACCTTGAAGCTCCTGAGAGAGAAACTTGTGGAATACTGCGGAATACTCGGTCGTGAGGGCAAAAGCTGCGGGCACATCCATTGTGGCGAAATAGTCGTCGAGCTCCTGTTCAAATCGCGCGGTGTTGAAACTGAGCCTACCCTTGTCGAAGTCAATAGCTATACCGGGGAAATTCTGCGATGCCTGAACATACATATCTTCATACAGGCTCACGTGGGGAAGCTGGGGCCAGAAGGGGATATCCAGGCTCAAGGCAAGCTCCAGAGCCCGCTCAACATCCTTATGGGGCATTATGCCCATGGCGGTAGTGCTGCACCGCGCTTCGAACGGTATCATGAATGTCTGGCCTGTCTTCCTATGGATATCGCTTACATCGGGGCACGAGGGCGGAACAAGTCCCGGATGCCCTTTTAGCCGCGCCGACCTTAGATGCCCAGCTTTTTTCGATTCGCTTCTATGTGGGCCAGGATAGCATTGGCAGCCCGGACGGGGTCCTCTTCAACATCCAGGATACCGCCGGTCAACTGCTTGCAGTCCTGTGTCAACAAGTGGACCAGGTTCGGTGCTCCGGTAACTGCGGGCACGGGGTTCACATAGGTATAAAGACCAAAAGCCAGGGCGAAGATGGCGTCAATAGTCGCTTTCTGCTCCATGTACTCGGGGGCGGCGACAGCCACAGGTAGTTCGGAGACGGGCACATCTCCCAGGGCAGTGGACAGAGTGGCCAGCAGGTCGGCAAGACGCCCGGTATCAGTACAGGTCCCGTAGCTCAATACCGGCGGTATGCCCAGGGTCTGACAGAGACCCTTAAGGCCGCTGCCGGCAAACTCACTGGCCTCCAGGCGGCATAAGCCAGCCACCTGCATGGCCCCGTTACCACAGCCCAGGGAAAGGATCAGAAGATCGCGCTTGATCAGTTCCTTAGCCATCCGCACGCTGTGTACGTCCTGGCCGG
>SOJG01000032.1 GCA_004375885.1 Dehalococcoidia bacterium | reverse complement strand
TGGCTCTTGGCAAGCCCAAAGAAACGGCAGTGATAGAGACAGTCGGACCGAGCGGTGATATCCAGTATTGGCGTGACAGTGAAGGGGTGCACCACGTGCCGAAACGCCCCCTGGATGATATAATCATCGGCTAGGCATATGCTGAGCCGTCATATACTGCGGGATCCATTTCACAGACCTCGCGGCAGCATTGCGTAGTTAATCGAGAAGGCAGAAGTACTGTGCTGCGCTACTTTGTTTGGACCATTGGCTGCCAGATGAATAAGGCGGAATCCCAGCGAATAGCTGACTATCTGGATTCCGCCGGATATCGGCCAACGAACTCCTTTCTTAATGCCGATTTAGTGGTCCTCAATACCTGCGTGGTGAGACAAAGCGCTGAGAACAAGGTTTTGGGCACGCTCGGTCTGCTGAAGGGCCTGAAAGATAAGCGTCCCGATCTTCAGCTACTTGTTACCGGGTGTTTTGTCAACTCCCACACCGAAGAATTGAAGAGACGATTTCCTCACGTTGACTTGTTGTTCAAGCCTGGTGATTATCGTCAGCTGATTGCCTGGGGTGAGACGCAGACTGCATCCGTTGAGCAAGGATCGCTCAGCCCTCGCTTCACTGCACTGGGGACGTCGGCTTATTGGAATGGCAATCGGATGTCTCCCTCGCCGTGCGCGCTTGTCCCCATCATCCAGGGCTGCGACAATTTTTGCTCATACTGCATCGTCCCCTACAGAAGGGGGAAGGAAGTGAGTCGCCCCCTGGATGAGATAGCTTGTGAAGTAAAGGAGCTAACAAGACGAGGCATAAGAGAGGTCACCTTGCTGGGACAGAATGTTGATTCCTACGGACACGATCTTCCTGGCCATCCCGACCTGGCTGACTTGCTGACCGAATTAAGTGGCATAGATGACCTTGCCAGGATTCGCTTTCTGACTAATCATCCCAAGGATGTGAGTCTGAGGCTCATTAATGGCGTGGCTTCTCTGGGCAAAGTCTGTGAGCATCTGGAGCTGCCTGTTCAAGCTGGAGATAATGATATACTGAGCGCTATGAGGCGAGGGTACACCGTGGAACAGTATAGGGAACTTGTTCACATCATTCGCCGCCAGGTTCCTGAAATATCGTTGAGCACAGACATGATCGTAGGCTTTCCCGGCGAAACGGAGGAGCAGTTCGAGCGCAGCCTCTCTCTGATCGGGGAAATGAGGTTTGATGTTGTTCATGCGGCAGCTTATTCTCCTCGCCCTGATACTGTTGCCTGGCGGGAATACCAGGATGATATTCCTTCAGAGGTGAAGAAGAAAAGGCTCAATAGGATTGAAGAGCTTCAAGCAGATATGGCCGGCGAGATTAATTCGCGGCTTCAAGGCAAGCTGGTGGAGGTGCTGGTAGAAGGCAAAAAGAAGGGGAAATGGTTTGGGCGCACCCGGAGCAATAAGCTGGTGTTCTTTGAGGATGCCAGCGGCTGGCCGGGTCAGTTAGCGATGGTTCGGATTGAGAAGACGAGTCCCTGGTCACTGGGAGGCGAAGTCAAAAAAATAATCAAATGAAGGAGGATACATGGAAGAAAACGGTCTAGGAGCAATATGGCCAATGATCATCTTTTTGGTGGCAATTTTTGCCGTCATGTATTTCTTGATGATCAGGCCGAGGCAGAAGCAACAGAAACAACAGGAAGACCTGACGAAGGAACTGAGGGTGGGAGACAAGGTGATTATAGCTGCTGGGATTTATGGAGAGATTGAAAGTCTTGGCGAAGAAACCGTACTTCTGAAGATAGAGTCAGGGGCGACAATGAGGGTTGGCAGAGGCAGTGTACTTGGCAAGCAAGATGTTGAAGAAGGTGGTGGGGGAGTATTCTGATCTCGGAGGCTCGAGTAGCTTTTGGTTAGCGCCAGACACG
The DNA here is from genome assembly GCA_004375885.1 of Dehalococcoidia bacterium. Lineage (GTDB taxonomy): Bacteria > Chloroflexota > Dehalococcoidia > GIF9 > AB-539-J10 > RBG-13-51-36. The sequence goes on along the minus strand of SOJG01000032.1, from coordinate 398 downwards.
TGGGGAACGCGATATCTTGTCGAAGCTTCTATCGCAGGGTGTCTTCGGCGCCTGCTTCCAGCGGATGTCAATTCACCGCTTTGCCCGCGATCAGGCTTGACGAGTACGCTTCGTGCGCAAATCCACCATGAAGCGAGATTCTCAGGCCTGGGCCCTATTTTGGGAACTATGAAGTACAGCAATGCCTCATATCGGGACGAGACCGGCTGCCAGACCATGGCGTATAGATACAATGGAGATCATGGCAGACCATGCTTGCTTGTTTATTGAGATTACGGCACACGGCCGATTGCCGTGAGGAGGCAAAATGAGACAAGGCAAGATCGATTTCGCAAAACTGTCGCAACGCATCGATGAAATTGCAGAGAAGTGGGATACTTCGGGTGCGGTTGTTGTCA
>SOJG01000106.1 GCA_004375885.1 Dehalococcoidia bacterium | reverse complement strand
GCGGCTGTATCCCAGTGAATCTCGTGTGAAGAGCTTGATTCCATTGAACTCGGGGGGATTATGAGAGGCTGTGACCATAATCCCTGCAGCAAAGCCCGATTCCCGGGTGAGCAATGCCAGCGCCGGGGTAGGCAAGATGCCCAGGTCAGCGATGTTTATGCCGCAGGAAAGCAAGCCTGAGTTGACCGCTTCCTTGACGACATCTCTGCTTAGCCTGGTGTCGGTAGCGATACACACTGTAGAAGCTTGAGGCAAGGTAGTGCCTATGGCCAGGGCAACTTGGCGGTAGAAGTCAGACGAATTCCCGTCGACTACGCCCCGGATGCCACTGGTGCCGAATAGTCTCCGTGTGTGCATTTCCTGTCTGCCCACGTAATGCTGAGCGAAGCGAAGGATCTCCGGCATTCCCTTCGACAAGCTGAGGACATGCGCCGATCGCTACGCTGCCCGAGAAGAACGTGAGAAGCGAGTAGTCACCTTGAGCAGAGGATAGCATGGAATCAAGTGGCTGGCAATGAGCACACGCTGCAATATATGTGTTAGATTATGCTTTCGGATCGTAGGTTGCGCTGTCCTGGAAGCATATGATGACAGCGGAAACAGCTTGGGTTCTGCTAGCCACCGTTTCGCCGATCAGTGAACTAAGGGGTGGCATTCCATTAGGTATATTGAAGTATGGGCAAGACCCCTTGTTTGTCTTCTGTATAGCGGTCATTGCTAACGCGCTGCTATTCTTTCCCCTCTTTCTTGTCTTGCGTCTTTTGTACGGCAAGCTCTTTTCCCGCATTCCGTTGTTCGACAGGTATCTGGATAATCTAAGGAAACGAGGTGAGCACAAAGTAGAGAAATATGGCTTCTGGGGATTATTCTTGTTTGTAGCTGTGCCCCTGCCTATCACCGGGGCATATACGGGGACTATTTTGGCCTGGCTACTGGGCATGGATTGGAAGAAAGCATTCCCTGCCGTTGGGCTAGGTGTAATTATGGCTGGTGTTGTAGTGCTCTTATTGACGCGCTTGACAGCGTTGGGGATAGCAACTTCCCATGGATTTTTCCAGGCTGGCTTAATTGAACTCCAACGACGGATTCAGAAACGATTCTTGCTGCGGGGGGTCATAACCTGGACCCCAGAAATGGTAGGCAATGGGAAGGCTGGGTATCCTTGTGTACAGATACCCAGCCCTGCAGCGATTCTGCAACTCGCGGTAGTGGCTCTAGCTCTTCCCGATTCTGAACATCTTGGTCCCGCACACGGGACACACACCTTGAGTGGCCGGCCGGCGGTTCTTCATGATTATGCTTCTGGTATTCTTCATCTCCCTTTTGGCACGGCACTTCATACAGTATGCTTGCATATGTTCACCTCCCTTTTAGTAATAGGATAAGGCATGATTGCTCGAATGTCAATAGTTTTGCTCAAATATCCCTCAAATATTCGAAAGAGCATCGCCGCCTGTCAGCATTATTCCACGCCCCAACCCTGCTTCACAGCCGGTGAGGAATTTCGTCAGATGACGAGGGGCCGTTCTAGAGTCCTGGTGCCCAGAATTCGTCCCCCGAAGTCGGGATGAAGCCCCGGTCGGCAGGTTCACCGGTGACAGGTCGAGTCAGATACTGAGATGATCAGACACTCGAGTTAGATTCGGAGTTGCTGGAGCACCTGGCGTGCCTTCTGACTCGCCCGTGCGCGGTGACTGATTTGGTTCTTGATCTCCGCGGGAAGTTCAGCCATGGTTTTACCTGTCTCAGGGAGGACGAAAATTGGGTCATAGCCAAAGCCATTTTTTCCCTTAGGCTCAAAGGCAATCATGCCATGGCATTCGCCACGGCATATCTCTGCGCGGCCTCTCGGACCTACTATGGCAATGACGCACTTAAAACAGGCTGTTCGTCTCTCCCAGGGTACGCCCTGAAGTTTAGCTAAGAGAAGGCTCACCTTCTCTGTATCAGTGGCAGCTTCACCGGCAAAGCGAGCTGACTGGATGCCCGGCTCCCCGTTGAGGGCATCCACCTCCAGTCCGGAGTCATCGGCAAGAGTCGTAAGGCGGCTTGATCGGGCATAAACAACGGCTTTCAGCTGAGCATTCTGCTCGTAGGTACTTCCTGACTCAGCGATGACTTCTGCTATTCCTTCTTCGGGTGGGGTCGTTATTAGGTAGCCAAGGCCGTCCAGGAGAAGGCGATACTCCCTGATTTTCCCTGGATTGGAGGTGGCTAAGAGAAGCTTTGGCATTTGTTGCCCCCGGGGCAAGTCATAGCTGGCGAAAGACTATGATCGTATCTCTTGTGCCGCCGTGCTCTGTGTCTTGCGAAAATTAGATGTCA
>SOJG01000061.1 GCA_004375885.1 Dehalococcoidia bacterium | reverse complement strand
GGGTTGACCGACGGTGAGGCAACGTCATTGTACCGTGTGGGGCCCCTGGCCAGGCTGAATGTCGCCGATGGCATGCTGACGCCTCTGGCACAGAAGGAGTACGAGGCGATGTTCGAGGTACTGGGTGGCAGACCGAGTCACCATACTCTCGCTTATCATTGGGCCAGGTTGATTGAAGCTCTCCAGGCTGCCGAGCATATGCAGAGGATTGCGAACGACCCTCTCCTGACCAGTAAGGATATACGCAATATGGATCTTAAATTGAACAAGGTTGGCATTGGTTGTGTCGAGGCAGCGCGGGGAACGTTAATCCACCATTATGAGGCTGATGCTGACGGAAAGGCTACGAAAGTGAATCTTATCGTAGCCACCCAGCATAATGCCGCCCCGATATGCCTGTCCGTGAAAAAGGCAGCCATGGGATTTGTGAAGGGACCAGAGGTAAAGGAAGGCTTTCTCAATATGGTGGAGATGGCCTTCAGAGCCTATGACCCATGTCTGGCCTGTGCAACTCATGCCCTGCCCGGCCAGATGTCCCTGATAGTGAATATAAGGGACCGCAGCGGGAGCTTGATACGGACTGTGCAGCGGCCATAATCCAGGGCCAAGGAGTTGCCCAGAACCAGGTTCAGACTTAGCGTAGTATCGCGGTGGGTATGTAGGTGGCTTCATAATATAATATTGGTGCGAGGCACAGGTTTCGATTTCACCCTGATGGTGCATGTGTGAGGGGTAATACAATGGAGAGTCTGACACAGAGATACTATCGCAGCCTCTATGAGATAGCGGCTATAGTGAATTCAGCTGGTACTCCTGAAAGCGTGCTGGATGCTATTGTGAAGACTGTCTCCCAGGCATTACAGGCCAAGGGCTGCTCGCTAATGCTCTTCGCTCCGGACCGGGAAACCTTGGTTCATATGGCGGCCCACGGATTGAGCGACTGGTATGTTCGTAAGGGTCCGTTGTCTGCTGACGAGAGCATGTCCCAGGCGTTGGAAGGGAAGCCAGTTGCCGTATTGAACGCAACGGAGGATGCCAGAGTTCAGTATAGAGAACAGGCTAGACAAGAGGGTATCGCATCTATGCTTTCGGCGCCGGTGCTGCTCAAAGAAGAGATAGTGGGAGTGATCAGAGTGTACACTGCGATACCGCACGAGTTCACATCTGACGAGATATATTTCGTGCAGGCGGCGGCCAATTTGGGTGCTATAGCCCTTGAGAATGCCAGGGAGCTCGAACAGTGTCGTACGGAAGTTGACAAACTGGAAGAAGAACGACGCCAGTTTGTTCGCTTTCTCAGCGTTGTCGCTCACGATCTCCAGTCACCCCTCGTTGCCACTCAGAGCTTGCTGTCCTATATAGTAGACGGATATACCGGCGATATCACTGATGGACAACAGGACCTGCTGCAAAGGGGGATCAGGAGGATTGATGAGCTCCTGACCCTGATTACCGATCTGCTGGACATACCGCGGATTGAAGCTGGCCAACTTGAGCGTGAGATGCAGCGAATCTCTCTGAACGGGGTGGTCAAACAAGCCGTGGTGGGCCTCGACAATGTGGCAAGGCAGAAGGGAATAGCACTGGAGATGGAACTGCCCGAGAGTTCGCCCGCGGTTTACGCCTCAAGCCGCCGGCTGCAGCAAGTGTTGAATAACCTGATAAGTAATGCTATTAATTATACGCGTGAAGGCACGGCACTGGTAAGGGTGAAGGAACATGATAGCGAGATAAGAGTTGAAGTCATGGACACTGGAATTGGTATACCACCCGGTGAGCTGCCTCGAGTGTTTGACGATTTTTTCAGAGGGAGCAACGCGGGAAAGAAGGGCACCGGACTAGGGTTGTCCATATCGAAGAGGATCATTGAGGCTCATGGAGGGAAGACTTGGGCTGAAAGTCCCTGTCCCGAAACTGGCAAGGGCAGCAGATTCACCTTTACTCTGCCCAAAAACAGGGGCCCGGGCCGTAATCGTGAGTAAGATGAACACAGGCAAGGTGTCAGTACGAATAACTGGTAACTAGGGGGTGACTAGATATGAAACAGAGGCCGAAAATTCTACTTGTTGACGATGATGTTGATCTTGTGAAAGTCATGAGCGGGGCTCTGGAAAGCAAAGCTTACGAGGTGATTGTCGCCTACAATGGGCAGGAGGGTCTGGAGAAGGCAAGAAAAGAGAAACCTGATTTGGTTGTTCTGGATATTTTGATGCCGGTGACTGACGGCTTCACCTTTGCCGACCAATTCCGAAGAGACCCGTCGCTTGCTAAGGTGCCTGTCCTGGCGTTGACCATCCTTTCAGAATCACTGGGCCAGCCTTTTCCGTTCGAATTGTCTGCGTACATCGTCAAGCCTATCAAACCGAAGGACCTGGTGGCCAAAGTGGAGGAATTTCTTAAGAAGAC
>SOJG01000029.1 GCA_004375885.1 Dehalococcoidia bacterium | reverse complement strand
GGGTGGGATTGATAGTGTTGCGCATCCAGGCAGTCATGGCGCCTCCCACTTCCAGGTCGCCGGTGGTAACAGGCTTGCCATCCCTGTCAAAAGCGACGGTAATCTCGTCCATCCTTTTGCGCAGATCCGCCAGGTCCGTGACAATAGATAACATCGCCATAAGTTCTGAGCTCACGGCGATACTGAACCTGGACTGCATGGTATAGCCGTCCATGCGGCCGCCAAGGCCTATCACGATATTCCTCAGGCTCTGGGCACAGAAATCCATTATCCAGCCCATCTCTACCCTCGTAGGGTCAACGTTCAGCCGGCGCATCCTTGTGCGCTTGGCCAATTCGCCATCGTCGTAGTTGCGCTCGTGCTGCATCCTGGAAGTTAGCGCCACCATGGCCAGGTTGTGGGCATTCATGATGTCGTTGATGTCGCCGGTGAGGCCCAAAGAGAATTCGGTCATGGGAATAAGCAGCGCGTTGCCCCCGCCAGCGGCGGTGCCCTTGATATTCATACTGGGACCACCTGAGGGCTGACGTATACAGCCGCCCACATTCCAGCCTCGCTTCCCCATACCTTCCAAGATGCCCATGGTGGTCGTGGTTTTCCCCTCGCCCAGCGGTGTAGGCGTAATGGCAGTTACCTCGACGTACTTGCCATCAGGCCTGCCCTTGAGGCGTTCGATAACTTTCAGGAAATCGAGCCTGCATAGTCTCCCATGAGGAATGATTTCATCCTTCTGCAAGTTCAGTCTTTCCCGCCACTCATCAGTGGTGGGCATGTTTTCTTCGGCAGCTTCCGCAATCTGCCAATCTTTCAGTTTTGTCGCATCGTAAGCCACGGTAACCTCCTTTATAGTTAATCAATTTATTACTATGTTCTCATGCGCTCGGCCCTGCGCTCAGCCGCTACTACTGTGTTGACCATGAGCATGGTGATAGTCATGGGGCCAACGCCTCCCGGCACCGGCGTGATAGCGCTGGCTTTCTCCTTGACCGTCTCGAACTCTACATCCCCCCTTAGGTCTGCGACCTGCTTGCTGGGGTCCAACTTGCTGGGTTTCCATCCCACCCGATTTACACCGACATCGATAACGACTGCCCCTTCCTTCACCATTTCCGGTTTAATGACCTCTGGAGAGCCCATTGCGGCAACCAGGATATCTGCCTGTCTGGTGATTTCAGCCATGTTCTTAGTCCCCGTGTGGACGACGGTCACAGTTGCATTGGCACGCTTGGTTTTCTGCACCAGCATGGCCATGAGAGGCTTGCCCACTATGTTGCTTCGGCCACATATGACCACATGTTTGCCTTCAGGGGAGTTGCCGCTGCGAATCATTAACTCTACTGCGCCATGCGGTGTGCAGGGCATGAAATAGGGATTTCCGATAAGCATCCTGCCCACATTGATGGGGTGGAACCCATCCACGTCTTTGGCAGGGTCGATGAGAGTCAGCACCCTATCCGAATTGATGTGCTTTGGCAAGGGCAACTGGACCAGTATGCCATCAACATGCTCTGCTTTGTTCATCTCCTCCACTTTCGAGAGGAGTTCGTCCTCCGAGGCACTCTCGGGCAGGACGATAGTTTCTGACCACACGCCTATCTCCTCCGCCGCCTTTTCCTTGCCTGAGACGTAGGACACAGATGCCGGATCCTCTCCCACGCGAATCATAGCTAGTCCTGGCGTTACGCCTTTTTCTTTGAGCCTGGATACTCGCTCTTTTAGCTCAGCTCTGATCTCCCTGGCTATCTCGGTTCCCGAGATTATCTTTGCCGTCATCTAGACCTCCTTTCTTGATTCTTGAGTCATCGCTTTACTGGCACCTCCCGGCTTAACAGCACTCAGGCGTACTGCAATATCGTGCACCCGGCTGATGACCTCTGAACTTGACTTGCTGAGAGGAAAATTGCCCAGACCAGCCTCTATTATGCTCTGGTCGTACGGAATAAAGCCCAGAAATTCAAAATCTGACATGGCCGAAACAAGAAAATCCCTGTCCTGTTCACTGCGAATCTTGTTAGCCACCACTCTGACATTCTTCAAACCTATGTCTTTTGCCAGCTCTCTTATCCTGTAGGCTGTTTCAATGCTTCCTTTACCGGGCTCCACCACAATAAGCATCTCATCCACTGCTCTTGCCGTTGCCCGCCCTAGATGCTCGATCCCGGCCTCCATATCTATTATGACTACTTCGTCCCTCCGCAGGAGTATGTGGGCAACTAGAGCTTCCAGTAAGGCATTCTCGGGACAATAGCAGCCACTGCCGCCCTTCTTTAGCCGCCCCATCACCATTAGTTTGATTCCGTCGTGCTCCGCCCAATGCTTTTCCGGTATATCATCAACCTTGGGGTTCAATTTGAAGTAAGGTGCTGCTTGGCCAGGACGCGCCCCTGTCCTTTCTTCAATCAGGTCTCCCATCTCAGAAATAGGAACTATCGTCT
>SOJG01000060.1 GCA_004375885.1 Dehalococcoidia bacterium | reverse complement strand
CAATGACAGGAGAAGCCGCGCCTGGCCATGACTTCGATTTCATCGTAGCAACTATTGACTTCAACTCACAATACGTCCACAATAGACGCCCGTGGAAATAGTCCTGGCGTTCCTTTTCGGCCTGCTGGGTCTGGCAGCAGGCAGCTTCCTTAATGTGTGCATCGACCGCCTGCCCCGGAATGAGTCCATCGCGAGTCCGCCATCTCATTGCTCAGTGTGCCAGCGCAGGCTGGCCGTCAAAGACCTCATCCCCGTAGTCAGCTACCTCCGGCTTCGCGGCCGCTGCCGGTACTGTCAGGCCTCTATACCTCGGAAATTACTCTGGGTGGAGCTTGCCACCGGCTTGATATTTGTTTTCCTTTATTGGTGGTCCGTTGTCTTTGAACCGGAGCTGGGGATTGCAGCCTTCGGGGTCATGGCTTTCTACGCCTGTCTATTTATCATCATTTCCGTCATTGACCTGGAGCACGGGCTCATCCTGAATAAGGTCGTTTATCCCAGCATGGTTGTGGCTTTGCTTCTGGCTTTATATCCCTGGCCCTGGCTTACTCAGGTGATAGAGCGCGGAATCGCCAGTGCTGCTCTAGGCGGAGCCGTCGCCTTTTCTATATTCCTCTTGATTGCCCTGGCCTCCCGTGGCGGCATGGGCTGGGGAGATGTTAAGCTAGCCGGCCTGATTGGTCTGGCCACCGGATTTCCCCTGGTTTTGTTTTCCATAGTTCTGGGGGCTATCCTCGGTGCCGTAGTGGCCGTAGCTCTCGTGGTAGCCAAAAAGAGAACGTTCAAGGAGACGCTTCCCTTCGGTCCCTTCCTGGCCCTCGCCGCCATGATAACACTGCTCTGGGGAAGTGACATACTAAGGTGGTACCTGGGACCGATGTAGCAGATTTGACCTCACCGCTTGCTGCACTTTATGTAAAGCCAGGGCGGGCTCACTTCCTCCTGAACAGGGCAAAGAAACGGTCCTGGTACTCGGGGAACAGGCCCCAGCGGTTCAACTCGACCGCCAGCTCCGGAGCTCGGGAAAGGTTCTGACTTACCTGCTCGAAAAGCTCTTCGATGTAATCTCGAGCACCCCGGGGCACGCCGCTGGCATCCGTGCTCAAAAAGCCCCTGCGGTCGAATTCGACCATGTTGGTACGGACTGACCTGGTAGTCAACTCATACATGAACATGAGGAGCGACACATCCCACAACTCCTCCACTCCCTTGATTATGGTGCTTAGTGCACTACCCTGCTCTTCTATCTCAGAGCTGAGCTTCTTTATCACCTGCCTGATAGGCTCGGAAACGACGTTCATGCCCTTGGGCTCGTTCTTATAGCGATAGAAGATGCCCGACTCATAAGGGCGTTCCCGCGCCAACATGGCTATGTATCTTCTGGCCTGCTCGCTAAAGCCCTCCACATTGACCAGGTAAGCAGGAGTAACGATCTTAGGCCTTTCTGCAATGACCCTGCCATCCCTGACCACGCTGACGTTTCCCACCAGTTCAGTGACAACATAGTAATCGATGACGGAACTGCCGAAGGTCTCCAGCTCTCGCCGTGGCGCGCGGATCAGCTCCGTGTGCTCCAGAGCATACTTGGTCCTGTCATCCAGTTCCATAATAGACCCCAATCCAGCCTGTCATTCCTGGCCCAGACTTGTCAGGGCCGGCAGTCCGGGCCCTGCCCACTGTCTCACCGATGGTCAGGGTGAAAAAGCGACCCATTGGCAGCCGTTCTTTCATTCAAATGAACATCTTGACCGCGTAGAAGTTACGCCTTACTTCATCCCTGCCCGCGATTATGCTACCCGCTTCAGTGCTGTGACCGGGAACAACATATTCCACGTCGAGTTGAGACAGCTTGTCGATGCTCTTGCGCAGCAAGGAGGGGCTGCCACCGGGAAAGTCAGTCCTGCCTATACTACCGGCAAAGACCACGTCACCGGTGACCAGTATCTTGCGCTCTTCCAGATAAAGAGAAACAGAGCCCGGAGAGTGTCCCGGGGTAAGGAGAACCTTTATCCCCACGCTGTTGTCCTTAGGCCCCAGAGACAAATCGCCCTCCTCGAGATAGAAGAAAGGATCGATCTGCGGCTGCTTACCTCCGAAGGCCTGGAAAAACAATGCGCCCGTCGTGCGATAGAAGTCGTCTTCTTCGCGGGACATAGTAAACAAGGCATCACTTCGTCCCACCACCAGTTCAGTGGCTTCAATATGGTCAGGGTGGCTATGAGTGGCGATCACCAGTCCGATTGTCTCCACTTTGAAGCCGTCTCTATCCATAGCCTCAGCCAGTGAACCGAAACAGTCTTCCCCAAGCTCGTTTCTGTCATGACCGGGGTCGACCAATACGTGTGGACGCTCACCCCTCAAAGCCGAACATAGGAGAGCCGTATTGCAGTTGTTGCCTCGGCCCTGCCATACATAACAGTAGAAATTCTCGGCCAGCTTCACAGA
>SOJG01000024.1 GCA_004375885.1 Dehalococcoidia bacterium | reverse complement strand
ACGGCTAGACATCGAGGTTTCTCACGCTTTGAGCATGGGCCTGGATGAATCTTTTGCGGGGCAGGACTTCGTCGCCCATTAGCATATGAAAAGCCTGGTCAGCGGCCATGGCGTCCTCTACCTGCACCTGGAGCAGGGTTCTGGTAGCGGGATTCATGGTCGTCTCCCATAGTTGCACGGGGCTCATCTCCCCCAGTCCTTTATATCTCTGGATCTCGATCTTGTCTTCTCGTAGTCCTTTGAGCCTTTCTTCCTTCTCCTGGTCAGAGTAAAGCCAGAACTCCTGCTTGCCGGATTTGATGCGGTAAAGGGGCGGCTGGGCAATGTAGAGATAGCCCTGGTTAATCAACTCTGTCATGTGTCGGTAAAAGAAGGTAAGGAGCAAAGTGCGAATATGTGAGCCATCAACATCGGCATCGGTCATGATAATCACTTTGTGGTAGCGAAGCCTCGAGCTGTCGAATTGGTCGTCGGTATTTGCCCTTAACGCTGTGACAATAGCTCTCAGCTCTTCATGGGCTATGATCTTGTCTTTGGGAGCCTTCTCCACGTTAAGTATTTTTCCCCTTAGAGGTAGAATAGCTTGGAAAGCGCGGTCTCGTCCCTGTTTAGCTGAGCCGCCGGCTGAGGGGCCTTCAACCAGGTAAAGCTCGCATTTTGCCGGTTCTTTCTCGGAACAATCGGCCAGTTTCCCCGGCAGAGTCGAGGTCTCGAAGCCAGTCTTTTTTAGGACGAGGTCGCGAGCCTTGCGTGCCGCCTCTCTAGCCCTGGCGGCGGTCATGCACTTCTCTATGATTGCCTTGGCCTCACTCGGATGTTGCTCGAGATAGAGGGACAAGCTATTTGCTACGGCCGATTCCACCTGGTTCTTCACCTCGGGATTTCCCAGCCTTGTCTTGGTTTGTCCCTCGAACTGCGGCTGGGGTAGCTTTACGCTGATGATAGCCACTGCCCCTTCGCGCACATCTTCCCCTGTTAAGTTGGGGTCAGTATCCTTCAGAAATTTAGTATTGCGGGCATAGTCGTTGAAAACTCGGGTTAATGCTGAACGGAAGCCGGTAAGGTGGCTACCGCCGTCTCTGGTATTCACGCAATTGGCGAAGGACGTAGTCGATTCTGTGAAGCTCTCGTTGTATTGTAGAGCTGCCTCAACTATGGTGCTATTGACCATAGCGGAGATATAAATGGGCTGCGGGTGCACAACGGCTCTATTTCTATTCAGACGGCGAATAAAACTAGCTATTCCCCCATCGAAGTAGAACGCTTTCTCTTGATTGGTTCTCTCGTCTTTGAGAGCTATTTCTACTCCCTTATTCAGGTAAGCGAGTTCCCTTAAGCGCTGACAAGCTGCGTCAAAATCATAGCTAATGTCCTCGAAGATCGTTTCGTCGGCGAGGAAGGTAATTGAAGTGCCTGTATCCTGGGCATCGCCAGCGATCGCTACGTCGCCTTTGGGTAGTCCCTGTTCATATTCTTGGCGATGGGCTTTCCCCTGGCGCTTGATGTCAACATTCAACCACGAGGATAGGGCATTTACTACCGAAGCGCCGACGCCATGGAGTCCACTGGAGACTCCATAGACATGCTCAGTAAACTTGGCTCCGGCATGGAGGCGAGTCATGACTGCTTGCAGGGCTGTGATGCTCTCTCCTGGAATGGTTTCGGTAGGGATGCCACGTCCGTTGTCAGTAACAGTGACGCTATTATCGGGATGGATTACTATGTCAATGTGGTCACAGCAGCCAGCCATGGCTTCGTCTATGCTGTTATACACTATCTCGTAGAGCAGCTGGTGTAGTCCGTGCCGATCAGTGCCGCCGATATACATGCCTGGGCGCAAGCGCACGGCCTTGATTTCATCTAGGATCTGGATGTCTCGGGCGGTATATTCGTGATTGGCGTGACTATTCATGGCGTGCTAGGCACCGGATAACGTAGAACTGATGGCAGGAGACGATGCGGGCTCCCACTTGTCATTGACGGTAATGGCACTATGCCTATTATACCATATCTGACATTGCCGCTGCTACTCCCGACCCCGCTTAAGCGTTTTGGCTATATCCGTCATGGGAACGCTGTTCTGTTCGCCACTCCCCAAGTCTCTCACTGTGACGGCTCGATTTGCGAGCTCTTCCTTGCCTAGGATGACAGCGTAGCGACTGCCCGAGGAATTTGCTTGCCTCATTTGCCATTTCAGACCCTTATCACCTGTGGCCATGACAATCGGAATCCCCGCTTGCCGCAACTCCGAGGCAATCTTCATTGCCTCGATCTTGGCCTCTTCCCCCAGGTAGGCGATAAAAGCAACAGGCCTGGGCAATGCGCGGACAGCTCGTTTCTGGGCTTTTAGATTCAGTATTATTCTTTCCAGCCCGGCTGCGAAGCCAACTCCCGGTGTGGGGTTTCCTCCCAAAGTCTCAATGAGCTCATCGTAACGACCACCTCCGCCGAGCGAGCTTTGTCCTCCTTTGCCTTGAGGCTCCACCTCGAATACTGTCCTCGTGTAATAATCCAGGCCACGGACCAGTCTACTGTTCAACTCGAAAGGAATGCTCAACGTCGCTAAATACCTTTGCACACTTTCGAAGTGGACTCGGCACCCATGACACAGATACTCTGTAGGTTTGGGTGCGGTCTTAGCTATCTCCTGGCAGGAGGGTTTCTTGCAGTCAAGCAGGCGTAGCGGGTTTCTGGACAACCTGACCTCGCAGTCAGGGCAAAGACGCTGTGCATAACTCGCATAATGCTGCTTCAGTGCCTCTAAATACTCGGGTCGGCAGAGCTTGCAGCCAATGCTATTGAGCTGAATAGAAAGTCCGGATAGTTGCAGGGAAAGGAAGAATTGCCAGGCCATCTGTATTACCTCGGCATCGAGAGCAGGATCGGCGTCTCCCAGAGCCTCAAAGCCAAACTGGTGGTGCTGGCGATACCTCCCCGCTTGGGGGCGCTCATATCTGAAAACCGGCCCCATGTAATAAAGCTTCACAGGTTGGGCCAGGTTGAATAGTCCATGCTCCAGATACGCTCGGCAAACTGGCGCCGTGCCTTCGGTCCTTAAAGCCAATTCCTGTCCGCTCTTATCCCGGAAGACATACATTTCCTTATCGACGATATCCGTTCCCCCGCCCACGGTTCTGGTGAAAAGCTGGGCATCTTCGAATATCGGCAGGCTCAACGGTTGGTAACTATATAGCCGGCACAGGGAGACAGCCTTGTCCTCTACGTATTTCCAGTAGGCCTGCTCTTCAGGCAAGATGTCGAATGTTCCGCGAGGCGCTTTGTACAAAGAAATCCCCCTTGTCCGTCGTCCAGTTTACCACATTTGTTCCAGCGACTGGCAGCGATGGCCAAGAAGACAGGCTTATGGTGAAAGGAGGCGAACGGCTGGCGGTGACAGGCCAGATCGCGCGGGACCCGATGTAGCCGACTATGATTTGCGTAACTTCTGCTCTTGCATTATTATGAATTAGATGGAAGTCGATACGCTTGTAGAAAAGGGCAGTACGTACCTGCCTGAGGATAAGGTAGCTCTGATTACGGCAGCCTACGAATTTGCCTCGCGAGCCCACCAGGGGCAACTGCGGAAGACGGGAGAGCCTTATCTGGAACACCCTTTGAGTACAGCTCTGATTCTGGTTGACTTTCACCTTGATGCCGAAACTCTGGCTGCCGCCTTGTTGCACGATGTCCCTGAAGATTGCGGTGTATCGCTGGATGAAATCGAGGCCAACTTCGGTTCACAAGTAGCGGGACTGGTTGATGGCGTTACTAAGCTGACCAGACTCACAAGCCGGGCTCTGACGGGAGCAGCGAAGTCGAAAGCGCAGGCGGAGAACCTGCGCAAAATGCTTCTGGCTACCGCCGAAGACCTGCGGGTGGTTCTTATCAAATTGGCAGATAGGTTGCATAATATGCGGACACTAGGTGCTTTGCCCGCAGAGAAACGGCGTTCTATTGCGCAGGAGACTCTGGAGATATATGCTCCCCTGGCGCACCGATTGGGTGTGCGGCAGGCAAAGTGGCAGCTGGAGGACTTGGCATTTCGCTATCTGGAGCCGCGTTCATACCATCGGATTGCCCGCTTAATAGCTGGAAAGCGGGCCGAGAGGGAAGGCTTCATAACTGAGGTTAGTGAGACACTATGCCGCGAATTAGATAAGGTCAGTATAGAGGCTAAGGTCTCTGGCCGAGCTAAACACATCTACAGCATTTATCAGAAGATGAGTAAGTATGATGCACAGGGCAAGGATTTTGGCGATATCCATGACCTTTTCGCCTTACGCGTGTTGGTGAACTCGGTTCCAGATTGTTACAAGGCGCTGGGGATCATCCACAATTTCTGGCGCCCTATACCTGAGGAGTTCGACGACTTCATTGCGAATCCAAAGGATAACGGCTATCAAGCCTTGCATACCACGGTTATGTGTCAGGGCACAACGCCGCTGGAAATACAGATTCGGACCCATGATATGCATCGTGTGAACGAGTATGGGGTAGCTGCTCACTGGCTCTATAAAGAAGGGAAAGGAGGCGAGCAGTTCCATGATGAAATAGCCTGGCTGCGGCAGCTTGGTGGTTGGAGGGAGGAGCTTGATAGTGAGGAATTCCTGGAGCACATTAAGACCGATGTTCTTGTGGCTCGAGTGTTCGTCTATACCCCTAAGGGAGAGATAAAGGAGCTGCCTAGGGGCGCCACTCCGCTAGATTTCGCCTTTCGGATCCATACTGACCTGGGCTACAGATGTATTGGAGCTAAAGTGAATGGAAGGCTTGAGCGCTTGAACTACACGCTTAAGAACGGCGATATGGTGGAGATCATGGCCAGCAAAATGGATAGAGGCCCCAGTCTGGATTGGCTCAATCCTGAGCTTGGCTATATCAAGACGTCTCAGGCGCGAAACAAGGTTCGGCAATGGTTCAAGAGACAAGAGCGAAGTCAGTCCATTGAAGCTGGTAGGGAGATCTGGGACAGGGAGCTGAAGAGGCTGGGCATCGGTCTGCCCAAGGTTGACAAAGTCGCGCATCTACTTGACTATGACGACGCAGATGACCTCTTTGCCGCCCTGGGCAGCGGCAGCATCAGCTCCGCTCAAATATCGCTCAGGTTGAGCGGAGAATTGGAGCCAACTGAAGAGAGGGTCGAGGTTCTGCCTCCACGGAAGGTCAGTCCTGTCAGCATTAAGGTGTTGGGCGTAGGCGACCTGCTTACTCGTTTGGCCAACTGCTGTCATCCCTTGCCCGGGGATAAGATTATTGGGTATATTACGCAAGGTCGCGGCATCACTGTGCACCGCAAGGATTGCCCTAATATTGTCCACGAAAAAGAGCGGGAAAGGTTGATCAGGGTAGAGTGGGGTGCTGTGGCGCAGGTTTATCCTGCGATGCTTGAGATTGATGCTTGGGATCGAGTTGGCCTTGTTCGCGATATTAGTGCTATCATAGCCGAAGAGGGGGTAAACCTTAGCGAGGTCAGCGTGAGCAACCACCGGAATGATACTATTACACTGCAGTTTACCCTAGAGGTGAAAAGTGCCGCCCAGCTAAGCAGCATCATGTCTAGAATCCATTCAGTGTGGAATGTAGTAAGTGTAATGAGAAAGGAGGCGTAAGTGCCAGGTATTAAACGGGATAACAAAGCAGCCAAGGCAGCAGAGAGAAAACGGTTACGGAACCGCTTGGTGCGGCGTAGCGTTAAGACACATATCGTCAAAGCCAGAAGCTCAATTGATGCTGGTGAAGAATCGGCATATTCTAAGGCGCTGGTGGCTACAAGTAGCATAGACAAAGCGGTGACCAAGGGGATTATTCATAGGAACAAGGGCGCGAGACTTAAGTCTCGCCTAACGAAGAGGCTAGGCAACAAGTAGTCAACCGGTAGCCGATGACTGTTAAGCCGCTTTCGCAAAAACAGGAACGGATTATCAACTTCGTCACCGAGTTTTTGCATGACAAAGGTTATCCTCCTACGGTTCGAGATATTGCTGCTGGATGCGGGCTGAGCTCTACCTCGGTGGTAGCTTATAATCTGAACAAACTACAGCAAGCAGGATATATCCGCCGCCACAGCGACATATCTCGCGGCATCGAGTTCTTGGCCTCACAGCGGGGGGGAGGGAGACTTGTCCATATTCCCATAGCTCCGGCTATGTCGAGATTCAAGGGAGGGTGGTGGCAGTTATACGGCGCATACCGTAGGTGTTGAAAATGCTGTCTCAGTTCCAGGCGGTAGGGCAGGGGCTCTTCACTCAAGGGCTGGTTTCTGCCCAAGGAGGTAACCTCAGCGTCAAGCTCGGCGAGCATCTGGTTATTACCCATCGAGGTAGCCCCTTGGGCTCCATTCAGGAAGGAGATTTGGTGCAGACGGGGATAACTAAGAACAGTCGGGCTACACCCCTGGCTTCAACGGAATTGGAGGTCCATCGCTGTATCTACAAGAACACCTCCGCACTGGCAGTGGTCCATGCTCATCCGCCTTACGCTGTTGCCTTGTCCTTTACGGAAGAAGAGATTGTGCCCTGCGATGTAGAAGGGCGGACTTTGTTGCCCAGGGTGCCTATCTTGGGTGCAGACATAGAGGTGAAGCTTGAAGAACTTGCCGACGAGATAGCCAGACTGATAGGAGAGCACAAGGTGATATTGATACGGGGTCACGGAAGCTTTGCTGTCAGCCAGCTACTAGAGGAAGCGTATTACTACACTGTCGTCCTGGAGCGTAGTTGTCGCCTCCGCTACCTGCTCAAGGCCTTGGACGTAGACCCCGGGGCAAGTCCGATCTAGGTGATTCGGTTATGCCCCGATTGTACAGGAGCTTTGGGGCAAAACAGGTAATACCAATCAGGGTATTTAGGATTTCTTCCCAGCATAGCTGCGGCGAACAGCTTCTGCAATTCAGCCGTCATCTTGCCAATCTCTCCCCTGCCTATAAGGCGATGGTCAATCTCCAGGATGGGGGCTACGTTGGCTGCGGTCCCCGTAAGGAAACACTCTTCGGCTACATAAAGCTCGCTTCTGTCCACTTGTCTTTCCATCGTATCTACGCCCAGTTCGTCTTTGGCCAATTTGATGACCGTGTCCCTGGTGATGCCCATGAGTATGTTATCGGATGACGGAGGGGTCACCAGTTTGCCCTGCAAAACAAGAAAGATATTCTCAGCGCTGCCCTCGCAGACATGCCCATCCTGCGTCAGCACTATTGCTTCATCAAAGCCGTTTTCCTGAGCCTCGGTCTTGGCTAGTGCGCTGTTTACGTAGATGCCGCAAATCTTGCCTCGAGGTGGAACCATGGTATCATCGACCCGACGCCACGATGAGACGCAGCAGCGAACACCGTTCTCCACATCAAGGTAAGGAGGGAAGGTGGTCACAGCAATAAGGAAATCATCCTCCACGTCGTGGAGACGAACCGCGAGGGTGTCGGAACTCTTATAGGCTAAAGGACGGATATATACGCTTTCCCGGTAGCCGCTCTGCTCCAGAAGCTCGCTGGTCAAGTGGCAAAGCTCATCAACGGAGTAGGGGAGATCTATCTTCAGGATGCGACAGCCCTCAAGCATACGTTTGTAGTGGTCCTGAAGTCTAAACAGGCAGAACCTTTTCTGCTCGCTGTCCCAGTGCCCGCGGATGCCCTCGAAGCAAGCGGTGCCATAATGGAGGGCCTGCGTCATGATTCCGATCTTGGCCTCAGCTAGCGGCATAAACTGCTTGTTGAAGAAGGCGTAGGCTGGCATGTTTCCCTCTCTTTCTGTTTGCGGGCAGAGCTAATCCATTATACTTCGTGTCGCAGACCTTAGGCAAGCCTGCCTTATGATCTCTAGCCCTTCACCTCTGTCAATGTGAGCCCTACGTCTCGTGTTATTGTGAGCCGAAGAGCAAGAATCGTTCAAGGCGTGAACGAAGGCTCCGGGGCACGCCTCCAGAGATGGAGAGGGCTGCCGCCAGCCTGGGCAACTTGCCCCCAG
>SOJG01000063.1 GCA_004375885.1 Dehalococcoidia bacterium | reverse complement strand
GTGGCGAAAGGGAGAATCGACCTGAGGCAGGCATAGCAGCCACAGGAGAGGGGTTTATCCTCGCCTGGTGGTTGTAGATAGGCGAAGACCAGCCGGACCCCACCTGCTTTCTAGGTTCTTTACTTATCAAGCACGCTTGCCCAGCAAATCGGGAGACCGAGCGTCGTCCCTGCCTTCCCGGCTACAGAACCTGATGACCTCAGCGAAGTTGTTGATTCTGGTGAGGTTGGTGCTTTCCACAAAGCCGTCATAGGTGAGGTTGATCCAGGGCTTGCGATACAAGGCACTGAACTTCTCTGACATCGCAGCCACAATTCCACCGGGCATACAGCCATGGGGCATTACCGATATCACACCAGCAAACTCAGGATTCTCCATCCATTCGATTCCACTACCTATACTGAGAACTGCCTCGCTTCCGCATTTTGGGGAAAGCCAGCGGCTTGTCTGTGCCAGTAACTCTCCCGTTGAGGGCTCTCTCTCATCAACCAAATCCTGGAACTGTTTGATTACCGTATGCTCGTCATGCTCCCAGACACGCTTGATCACGTAGCTTTTCAGTGCCTTCACGAATTTGCGGTCCCTGACAGCATCCTCAACGTGCCGGTAGAAGATATATTTCATCCATTCCCCCATGGAAGAAACGACGACCTCCAGCCCGGCCTTTTCGCACTCCCTGACCAGGTCCTGGTTGCTAAATCTGTTGGAGCGCAGAAAGATTTCGCCATTAATGCCCACCAGAGGCCTGCGGGGCAGTTCAGGGTCAATGACAGACCTGAAATCAGAAGTTGCCTGGCGCAGGATATCATCGAAACTTTCCTTGTTACGGACGCGACCGACAATTCTACCCAGATACTCGTTAAACAGTTCGTCCGCCGAGCCCGGCCGCCTCTCGTAAGGGCGGGCGCGCCAGAGCAACCTTTGGAGATAGTCAATAGCCACACAGCCCTTCCAAGCGAGGCGGGCAAAACGAGCGCTAATCTCGGTATCCCGATAAGCATTGTTCGACACAGTGGTCCGTATGGGAAGGTCGATGCCTACCTCCCTGAGTAACCTGATTTGCTCCAGGGCATATTTCCCAAAGCGGCAGGGACCGTATGCCCCGGCCATAACTGCCTCGACGTTCTTCAGATTGGCGCCATCTTCGTAATGGAACCTGAGGAAGTCGCCCAGGGTTACCCGATAGGGCAAACATTCCACGCCCGATGTCAGCTTATCGGCATAGAATAGATTGCGTTCATTGGCCTCAGGGAGCACGATTGCTCTGAAGCCGCTGCCCTCCAGGAGCGCACCTACAAGCTCGATGTGTGGCGCCATCCTGGGAATAATAAGCGTCTTCTTGACATCAACGACAGGCGGAAACGCACAGCGGTAAATATCTTTATGCTCCAGCGCCTCATCCTTACGGGTAGAATGGGCGAATCCTTCAATGGTGTCCACGAAGGCTTCCAGGCGGGTAACGATGCCAGCCTCAGCGGCGTGCTCGTCGATTTCCAACTGCCCCAGAGGCTTGCCCCCCATGATATCCTCTACAACGTGGATTATGAAGGAGTTTGGACCGCACCCGAAGTTAGTTAGCCATAAGCCATAAAGCTGCGGGTCCGAGGCAGTTATAGCCGCACCCGCTATATACTTGTTCTCATAAAGCCAGTAAGGACGGTCGGAGTAATCCCTGGCATCCACCGACTCCAGGGGCAAGAAGTCCAGAGGTATAGGCACCACCCCAAGCTGAGCTAGTTTCTCGGCTATACCCAGATTTGCCCCAGCATCCTGCGACATATAAGACCTGGCGAGAAGAACCACACCCAGCTGGCCGCTCTGATGCAGTTTCTCCAATAGTTCCCTGCCCAGCGCTGCCTGGTCAACCTCGAATCTCCGCTGAGATTCAATGCCGGCCCGGGCTGCTTCCTTACCTTTCTTTCTGCTGAACCCCATCTTCACGGCGACATCCGCGAGGCTCTTTATCACATCGTCATCGCCCCGACTGAAGTCAATTATGGGGATCAAGAGCCGTTCCCCCAGATCCAGCACATTGCGGATTATGAACGGGGAAGCCTGGACCAAGGGACAGGAGTATTTCTGGTTCTCATCCCCATCCTTTCTGCCCAGGCGGATGGCACACGGGAAGAGGACGTAATCAACATCCTTAAGCATGGCCGCATGCCCGTGGAGAAGCTTCATGGGAAAACAACTGTCGGTGTAGCTCAGCTCAATAGCCTGCCCCATGATCTCGTTGTTGGTCTGGCCGGTGAGAACAACCCGGGCATCCAGAGCATTGAGAAAACCGATGAGAAGTGGAGCATAGTCGTACACCAGAAGACCCCTAGGAAGGCCCACCGCGGGGCCCGTGGCGGAGTCCTTTGCTTCAACTGTGTTCAGCACAGGCTTGTACTCTCGAAAGAGCAACTGTTCTCGCCTATCGAAGAAGGTCTCTCTCTTTGCGTGGCTGGCTATGGCGTCGTACTTGTCGCA
>SOJG01000086.1 GCA_004375885.1 Dehalococcoidia bacterium | reverse complement strand
ACGAAATCCTGAGAAGCCTGGGGCTTCGCCAGCGAGGTCCAACACTAGTGAGCTGTCCTTCCTGCGGCCGAGCTGAAGTTGATATCATTGCCCTGGCTGAGGCGGTAAGTAAGCGCCTGGAAAAGATGAGCGACCCTGTCAAAGTGGCGGTGATGGGCTGTGTGGTCAATGGCCCCGGGGAGGCCAAGGAAGCCGACATCGGCCTTGCCTGCGGCAAGGGCAAAGGTGCTATATTTACGAAGGGAAGAATCACCCGCACTGTAGAGGAGAAGGACTTCCTGGAGTCCCTGATGGCAGAGGTAAGAGAGATTGGTTCGCCTGATGGGTGTAGTATAGGATAGTCGTGGATCTCGTGGGCGCCATGGGCAAAACAGACGATTATGAAGGAGGAAGCCAGAAATGACAGGATATCCGATAACCGTAGGTGTTGAATACACGGAAAGGCTTTCCCGGCTAACTACCTTTTTCAGGATCTTCATGGTCATTCCTCACTCGATATGTCTATACTTCCTCGGTATTGCTGCGGGGGTGGTTGTATTCATTGCATGGTGGGCTATTCTATTCACTGCGAGATACCCCAAGTGGGCATTCGACTTTGTCAGTGGCTATCTTCGCTGGTCTACAAGAGTGGGGGGATACTACTACTTATTGACCGACAGGTATCCACCATTTAGTCTCGACTAGTCGTTTGAGCCCTGGAGTTCTTCCTGAGGACGGAATCAAGAATGCGTTTCTCTAGGCTCTTTGGCAAGACACTGCGACAGGCGCCCGCTGAAGCGGAGAGCATAAGCCATCAGCTATTGACGAGGGCGGGCATGATCGCCCAGGAGGCTGCCGGAATATACTCCTATTTGCCCCTGGGCTGGCGAGTCCTCAGGAAAATCGAAAACATAATCAGGGAGGAGCTGGACAAGGCTGGCGGCCAGGAGTTGCTGTTGCCTGTGTTACAGCCTTTTGAACTCTGGCAGCAGTCAGGTCGCGATGTCTCCTTCGGCGAATCCCTATTTACCTTGACCGACCGCAAGCAGCGTACACTCGCTCTGGGACCCACGCATGAGGAGGTCATCGCCGACCTGGTCCGCCGTTACATTCAAAGCTACCGAGACCTTCCTCTGCTCCTCTATCAAATACAGACCAAACTTCGCGATGAACCTCGACCCCGCGGTGGCTTATTGAGAGTCCGTGAGTTCTTTATGAAGGACCTATACAGCCTTGATGTGGACGAGGCTGGTCTGGACGAAAGCTACCGGAAGACGAGCCAGGCCTACCGCAACATCTATGCCCGCGTTGGCTTGCCGACCTTGATGATAGAAGCTGATAGTGGAGCCATTGGGGGCAAGGAATCACATGAGTTTATGGTTCTCACTGAAGGAGGTGAAGACGAGGTTATCTATTGCTCCGGTTGTGGCTACGCCGCCAATGCCGAAAAGGCTCAATCTGCCAAGACGGACACAGCAGCGGTCTCAAGCCAAGGCCGTGAGAGCAGAAAAGGAGAGCCAATGAACATGCCCTGCCTGGAGGAGGTAGCCACTCCGGGGGCGCAAACGATACTGGAGGTAGCGAAGCACATTGGCGTGCCCACAAGTCAAACTCTTAAGGCCGTATTCTATTCTGCTGACGGGGAATTTATCTTCGTTGTCATCCGGGGCGATCTTGAAGTCAACGAGACGAAATTGCGAAACGCCTTAAAGTGCTCTGATCTTCGCCTGGCGACGGAGGGTGAAGTGATTGAGGCTGGGCTTGTACCCGGTTTTGCCTCACCCATAGGGGTACAACGAATCAAAGTCGTGGCTGACGATTCCATAACCTCTGGCTCCAGCTTCATTGTGGGCGCTAACAAGCCAGAGTACCACTTCAGGAATGCTAATTACCCCAGGGACTTCCAGGTTGACTTCATAGCAGATCTTGCTCTGGCTCGGCCCGGGGACAGCTGTCCCCATTGCCGATGCGAATTGTCCTCGGCCAGAGGCATTGAAGTGGGGCACATCTTCAAATTAGGTACCTTCATCAGTGAGAGATTGGGGGCATCTTTCTTGGACAGTGATGGCAGATCGCGCCCCGTTGTCATGGGCTCCTACGGCATTGGGCTGGGGCGCCTGTTGGCCGCCATAGTAGAGCAAAGCCACGATGACAAAGGTATTATCTGGCCACTCTCTGTAGCCCCTTACCAGGTCTATCTCTGTCCTCTACATATGGACAAGTCGGCAGTTCTGCTGGCGGCAGAGAAGGTTTATCAACAATTACAGGAAGAAGACATCGAGGTGCTTTTCGATGACCGCGACGACTCCCCTGGCGTTAAGTTCAACGATGCTGACCTTCTGGGCATACCGCTGCGCCTGACCTTATCTCCACGCACCTTGGAGCGCCAGAGCGTAGAGGCGAAATGGCGCACGAAGAAGGAAGCCCAGCTCTTGCCTGTGGAAAACCTGGCTGCTGAGGTAAAGAAGCTTCTAGACGAGACCGTAACCTTTGAATCCTGATCGTCCTCAGCTCACTATTATCGTCGAGCAGCAAGGCAAATCAAAATGCCTCAGAGATAAGGCAAGCTATGGCTAGCCATAAATATAGATTCTTCCTTTTCTTGACTAGCTCAGTCCCGCAAACTGGCACCCAGCTCCTGATACAGTCTATCGAGCATCTGTTCTTGCCTTTGGTCAACTTCTTCGTCGGTCAAGGTATGGTTGGGCGATTGGTAGATAATGCTTATGGCGAAAGATTTCTTGCCCTCAGGTATTTGCTCAACCCGATAGAGGTCAAAGAGAGTTACTCGGGTTACTAGTGAAAAGCTTTGGATTGTGTTCTCCATACTTCGATAGCTCACTTGCTCATCTACTACTAAGGCGATGTCCCCGGTTACGCAGAGAAATCGTGGAATAGCTTGGTAGTCCTTTGTCCCGTATCCCGGCAACCCCAGATCTCACAGCCTGAGCCAGCATAGTACACACAGAACAGCACGTCTCTACCGGAGCTATGTCCTGGGTCCGGGTATAGGCTTCCACCCTTCCGCGGCGGTTCCAGTCGCTGTGTGGGGTGGGGGACTTTACAAGGCCGGTTCCCGTCAGGTAACATGCAGACAATTCGCATACATGAGCACTGTTGTAGAAGTAAGAGCCCTCAGCAAAAGGTATGGCAGCCTGATGGCTGTGGATGGGATAAGCTTCAGCGTTGAGGAAGGCGAAATATTCGGGGTTCTCGGTCCTAACGGAGCCGGCAAGACGACCACAGTTGAGACAATAGAGGGCTTGCGCAGACCAGACAGTGGCGAGGTCAGTGTATGCGGCATTGATGCCCTGCGTGAACCGGAGCCAATCAAGGAACTGATCGGTGTCCAGCTCCAGACGACCTCTCTTTACGACCGCATCCGCGTCAAAGAGGCGGTGGACCTCTTCGGCGGATACTACCGGAAGGCAATCCCGACCGCTACGCTTCTTCAAGAAGTATCTCTTACCGACAAGAAGAACAGCTATGTCAGCGAGCTTTCCGGCGGCCAGAAACAACGGCTTGCTCTGGCGCTGGCGCTGATAAATGATCCTGGACTGCTCTTCCTGGATGAGCCGACAACAGGTCTTGACCCGCAGGCCAGGCGTAATGTGTGGAGCATCATCACTGGCCTCCAGGAAGAAGGGAAAACAGTAATCCTGACCACCCACTACATGGAAGAGGCTGAGGAACTCTGCAATAGGGTAGCCATCATGGACCATGGCCGGATCATCGCGCTGGATACGCCGTCGGCCCTAATTGCCGGAGCCGGACTGGAATCTAGAATCGAGCTTGACGGCGTGGATGATGAACTACGCGCGATGCTGGGCAGAACAGATCTGCCCCTGAGGATGGTGGACAGCGGCGACGGCATAATCATTCACACAAAGAAGCCCTCTCTTGTACTGAAGGAAATCGTCCGCACTGCCATTCAGTGCGGTGTTGACCTCAGCAACATTTCCGTGCGAAGGGCTACACTCGAGGATGTATTCCTGGCGCTGACGGGGAGGCAGTTGCGAGAGTAGGAGATTATGAAGATTCTTGCACGACAGGTCATGCTGGAAACGAGGCTGTTCCTGAGAAGAAAGGACGACCTGTTCTGGACTCTGGCCTTCCCTCTCTTCTTCATTGTCCTTTTCGGGCTCATCTACCAGGACGTCGTGTGGGAGGACTTGGGGCTCCGAGCCATTGAATACCTATTACCGGGGATAATCGTGATGGCACTTATGACCTCTGGCATAATGGCTACGGCCAGTGGGTTTGTGGAGGAGCGGGAGAGAGGAATATACCGCCGTCTCTCCCTGACACCGCTGAAAAGGCGCACGTTACTCGGCGGGCAGCTCATACAGCGTTACGTGGTCATCCTCATACAGACGATACTGTTGTTGGTCGTAGGCACTCTCGCTTTCGATATCCAGATTAGCGGGAATCTGTTCTGGTCGTGGCTGGTGGTAACCCTGGGTGCGCTGTGCTTCCTAAGCATTGGTTTTCTTCTCACCGGCCTCATTAAGAGCGCCAGAGCTGCTAACGGCATCAGCATGATCGTCTTCTTCATGCTGATGTTTCTGGGTGGCATTTACTTTCCCAATGACGTAATGCCGGACTTCCTGAGGACTTTCTCCAACACACTGCCCTCAACGAATCTCAATGACGCGTTGCGGGCGGTAATGATAATGGGCCTCGGCATCGAAGAGGCATGGCGCGAACTTCTCGTCGTCGGTGGGTGGTTCATCGGTAGCCTGGTGGTGGCAGTGCGGCTGTTCCGCTGGGAATAATAGGTCTACCTTTTCCCGAGTATCTCAACCCCGGTCTGCTTCCCACACTCGTGACACTAGGCGTGTTTCCGACCCCCGTTCCAGCCCACGGGGCTTATCGCGTCGGCGAGAATGAAAATCTCAAACTCGTGACCGCAGTGGGTACAGGAAAAGCAGTGCTCTTTGCGCGCCACCTGACAAGCAGGAAAAAGGCACCTATGACTACCACGGCCCAGGCCAGAACTCCAAGACCCCTCTCGGCATGAGAAGGAATGGTCCAGCGCTTATTACGGTGATATGTACTTGCCAGCCAGATAGATGGCGGCTCTTCCGGTCTGCCCTGGTGGGCTTCCTGTAGCCCGTTTCGCAACACCCGCATCATCGCCATGCCTGCCCGATGGGTTTGTATAGAAGCTAGTCGGGCGTCCAGATCTTCCGGGCAGTAATGACATCCACGTAGCCGGGCAGCGAAAGCGGATCGGCGGACTTCGTGTAGAAGACAAATCCCCGGCAAGCTGCCAGATAGCGATAGTGGGTCTTAATTACGCCCCCCTGTGCCATTACGACCAGCGGGCGGCTGTCTTTCTCCCTGGCAAGTATCGTCACAAATACTTCGGGTTCAACCTCAACGATGGCACCGGATGCCTTAATCGCGTTTGCTATCGCTGCTGCTGCGCCGGCTGCTGCCGCTCCTGCTACTGCTCCTGCCATTTTGCATACCTCCCTGACTATTCATTACAGCACCTCCTGAAGCTGGCTACACCGAGTTCAGGATCTCCTACCAGGCCCCATTTATTGCTTTCATCACTCCTTCCGGGTTCCCGGTCGAAGAAACGAGGTCCGCGAGCCGCTTGCCCCTCAAGTCTCCCAACCTCACTGTTTTCCCATCCTGATCTTTGAGTGCCAGATCGGGACCCCTGGCACACACACCTACCACTCACGATCTCATCTTTCTTGTTTCGTATTCCTGCACAAAGCGGAACCTGAAATCAGCCAGAGATGTCTGATCGTGCTACTCCTGAGCGAAGTTCTGCTCCACAAATCTCCAGTTTACGAGATTCCAGAAGGCTTCTACGTATTTGGCCCGGGCATTCCTGTAGTCAATATAGTAAGCATGCTCCCATACGTCACAGGTCAGCAGCGGTTTCTTCCCATCCGTTAGCGGATTGCCAGCGTTGCTGGCGGTCTCGATTGTGAGGCTGCCGTCGGGATTCTTCACCAGCCAGGCCCATCCTGAACCGAATAAGCTTACGGCAGCATTCGTGAACTTCTCTTTGAACTGAGTAAATGACCCGAAGTCCTTGACTATGGCAACGGCCAGTGCGCCAGTCGGTTCGCCGCCGCCTTTTGGCGACAGGCAGTTCCAATAGAAACTATGGTTCCAGACCTGTGCAGCGTTGTTGAAAATGCCGCCCGAAGCCCTCTTCACGATATCTTCCAGGGCCAGGTTCTCAAACTCGGTGCCGGCTATGAGTTTGTTGATATTATCGACGTATGTCTTGTGATGCTTGCCATAGTGATATTCCAGGGTCTCAGCCGATATGCCGGGAGTGAGTGCCTCCTTCGCATACGGTAGTGCAGGTAGTCTGTGTTCCATCATATCCTCCTTTTCTTGGCACCCAATTGGGCGTCTTTCCAGTCATTGTCTCCTTACGTCTTTCTCGCTGTGCTATCTGGCCTGATCGGATGACAGTTGTCCCCGCCAGTCGCTATTGTTCACATAACGACACTGGGACTTGGCAGGGCAAGAACCAGCCCCTTCAGTTTCAACATTGTGCCATCCGTTTCGCTCGCATTTTAGGACTCCGGACGAAAGCCACCGTTGAATATTGCTCAAGCTGCGGAGCGTACTTCACTCAGTAATTCTCAGCCAGTAATTCGTAGTATGCCTGCGGATGTTTGCATGCCGGGCATATCTTGGGAGCCTCAGTACCTTCATGGACGTAGCCACAATTAGTGCAGTGCCATCTTACGGGGGCCTTCCTCTTGAACACTTCACCCTCGGACACGTTCCGGGCAAGCTTCCGATATCGCTTCTCGTGGAACTCCTCTACTTCGGCAATCTCCTTGAACGAAGTTGCTATCTCGCCAAAGCCTTCTTCCTTAGCCACCTTCTCCATGTCAGCATAGAGTTTGCTCCACTCCAGCTTCTCACCATCCGCCGCAGCTTCGAGATTAGTCTTTGTGTCACCGATAGTCCCCGCCGGGTAGGCGGCGACGATTTCCACATCCCCGCCCTCCAGATATTTGAAAAAGACCTCGGCGTGTTCCTTCTCGTTACCGGCTGTTTCTATGAATATGTTGGCAATCTGCTCATAACCCTCTTTGCGGGCAGCGCTGGCGAAGAAGGTATAGCGGTTTCTCGCCTGCGATTCTCCGGCGAAGGCGGCCAGAAGGTTCTTCTCTGTTCTGGTACCTTTCACTGATTCAGCCATAAACCTAACCTCCTACGTCTCGATTCTTTCCATTGGTTCGCCACAGCATACAAGCACACCACCGCCGACCTTGGTTAGTATCACCTCATTGCCGCAGATGTTGCACCTGTATTTGTCTCCGACCTTCTTGGTTACCATACTCTACCTCCTTTCTCACTTGTCTCTGTTAGCGTTGAACGCTATTACCCGTATCACTCTCCGCTTCCTGACAATCCAAGCATAACCCGGCCAGTTCCAGGTGATGACCTGTCACTTTGAGCCCGGTTCTCCTGGCTATCTTAGTCTCAATTGTCGCATCGATGGGTTCATCAAGGTCCAGGATTTTGCCACATCGGTCACAACAGAAGTGATAATGCATGTTAGTGTTGCCATCAAAACGAGCTGCATCGCTGAATATGTGCATCTCTGAGATCTCACCGGCCTCTTTCAGTGATCTGAGGTTGCGGTATACCGTTGCCAAGCCTATGCCCGGCATTTCCTTTCTTGCCTGCTCGTATATCCATTCTGCACAAGGATGCGAGGAGGTACCTCTCAACACCTTGATGATAGCCTCCTTCTGTTTCGATTTCCTGTGCGCCATCGTCCAGATACTAGTAATGATAATCATTATTATATCACCGGTAATAGTCCCTGTCAAACAGAGGAGGGATATCATGTGACCCCCCGACGGGCGAAGGAGATGTGCTGTGCCATTCTACCCTGGTACTCTCTCTGGAGGGCACATGCTCGTCAGGGTACCGACCGGCATAGACGTCTAGGAATGGCCGATGTGCCGCGTCTCTGGCACTGTATATTTGCTACGTCTTAGCTAGCTCAGTCTTCGT
>SOJG01000013.1 GCA_004375885.1 Dehalococcoidia bacterium | reverse complement strand
CAGGCGAAAAGCAGAATATTCCCAAGATATGGGAACGGTTACACGAAGCTACTGAGACCCTGGCCGAGAAAGCTGGATTTGCCTGAGGTTGTCCTTACGTCCTATTCGTCGGCGAGGTAGATCCCGCTCTTGCCTCCACTCTTCCTCACCAAGCAGATCTCTCCAATGGTCATACTGCTGTCCACTGCTTTGCACATGTCATAGATAGTGAGAGCACTTACAGACACGGCTACTAGTGCCTCCATTTCAAATCCTGTCTTCCCTATCCCCTTAGCGCTGGCGGTAATCTCAACGAAATTGCGATTCTCCGGGAGATTGAAGTCGACCGCAATGTGGGTGAGTTGGAGAGGGTGACACAGAGGTATGAGACGGTGGGTCTCCTTTGCGGCCATGATTCCAGCCGTTTTTGCCACGGCCAGGACGTCCCCTTTTTCTAGTTCTCCTTTGCGGATTAGCTCCAAGGTAGCAGGGTTCATCTGCACCTTGCCTTTGGCTATTGCCTGGCGTCGTGTTTCTTTTTTCTCGGTAACGTCTACCATATGAATTGGCCCTGGCTCCATCTTTAACCTCCGATCGCCGGCATTTTTCGGTTTGTCAGCCTGACATTGCCCCGCTTCAGGTGATGACGCTCCGGCTTAGAAGCAACCGCCTTTAGAATCAGGCGTTTCACCTCCGCCAGCGGGACACGGTTGCGCAGCGGCATCTTCAGGTCAACCTCCTCTTCGGCCAGAAGGCAGGGGCGTAGCTTGCCATCTGGAGTAAGCCGCAAGCGGTTGCAGCGGGAGCAGAAGGAGGGCTCGCTGAGAGGACTGATCAAGCCTATGACACCCTTGGCTCCGTCTAAGCGGTAATACGCGGCGGGTCCGTTGCTGACTATCCCATTTAGATCGGGACAGGGCTCAAGCTTGCCGACCAGCTCAATGCGCTGTCGTAATTCAACGGAGGGTACAGACTGCGCCACATCCCCGAAGGGCATAAGCTCGATGAACCGGACATGCCATCCTTCGCTATTGGTCATCCTGGCAAAATCCAGTATCTCGTCATCATTTATGCCCCGCACGACCACTGTGTTTATCTTGACCGGATCAAAGCCAGCCTTCTTGGCTGCCTCGATGCCTTCAAGAACATCCTTCAATTCTCCGACACGGGTTATGTGCCGAAATCTCTCGGCTCGAAGCGTATCCAGGCTAACGTTAACTCTGGACAAGCCTGCTTGCCTGAGTTCCAGAGCAGATTTCTTGAGCAACGTCCCGTTTGTGGTCAACGAGAGTTCCCTGATTCCTTCAATCTGGCGTAGCATGCGAATGAGCTGGGGCAACTCAGCCCTAACTAGGGGCTCGCCACCAGTGAGCCTTACCTTGTGGATGCCCAACTCTGCGGCTGCCTGGACAACAGTCCGAATCTCCTCGTAGGAAAGAATCTCGCCCTGGGGCATCTGCCGGAGACCTTCGGGCGGCATGCAATAGATGCAGCGGAGGTTGCAGCGGTCGGTAACTGAAATCCTGAGGTAGTTTATGTTCCGTCCCCACGAATCAAGAACTCCAGTCATTGGCTAGCTTCCCTCTTCATAATATGCACGCCGGTAGCTTTGAAAGTAGCGTAAACTTCCCTGCCCACCTGCAAATTCAGTTCTTCTGCTGATATTCGCGTGACCAAGGCCACCAGTCGGACGCCGCAGTCTATTTCCACCCGGCTGAGAGGACCGAAAGATGACACTCGGATAACCCTGGCTTGAAACGAATTCCTCGCCGAACTCTGGACGCTAGATTCGGCTAAAGTGATATCTTCAGGCCTGATGCAGGCATATACATCCTTCCCTGCAGGATAGCTAGAAACCGCCTGTATCTGGATTCCGTCGTGATTTCCGCCTATGTCTACTGTGGCTATTCCTTCGTTGTTTGCCGTTACTACACCTTCGATGATGTTCTCCATACCGACGAACTTGGCCACCTTTTCGTTGCTGGGTGAGCGAAATATCTCCGCAGCATTGCCTGTCTGCACTAGTTTGCCATCGAGAAGCACCCCTATCCTGTCAGCCAGTTGCTGTCCTTGAGACATATCGTGCGTGGCCATTATCACGCTAGTGCTACGTTGCCTGACAACATGTGAAATCAGTTGCTCAATATTTGCAGTGGAAACAGGATCAAGGTTCGCTGTCGGCTCGTCCAATAACAGCACCTCAGGTTCCAGCACCAGAGACCTGGCCAAAGCTACTCTCTGAGCCTCCCCACCGGAAAGTGTCCGGGCATTTCTACTCTGATAGCCTGTTAACCCAACCATGTCTAGAATGCGGTCAACCTTCTCGCTGATCCTGTTCTTTTCCTCGCCCCTCCAGCTTAAGCCACAGGCAACATTGTCGTAGACACTCAAATTGAATACCTGAGGCTTCTGGTGTATAAATGACATCCGACGGCGTATCTCCAATCTCTCTTTTCCCGACCGGGGAATGCATTTACCAGCAAAATAGATTTCCCCCGCGCCAGGAACTTCTAGCAGGTCTATAATACGTAAAAG
>SOJG01000017.1 GCA_004375885.1 Dehalococcoidia bacterium | reverse complement strand
GGTATAGCGGGCCACCAATCAGCGCCCTGCGGTGCGGTATCAGCTTCGGCAGTATGCCTGGGCCTGCGTCACCGTTGCCCTCCGGCTGATACGCAGAGGGCAAAACGGGAGCGTCTAGGTGCCCGTGTGGATGCCAGCCATCTTGTCACGAGTTTCATAGAGAGGTTCGGTACTATTACATGCGGCGATCTCCTTGGCCTTGACTTCTCCGAGCCAGGGGCATACCATGCTTTCCTGGAATCGGGCATTTGGAAGGATAAGTGCCAGAAGTATGTGGAGTTCGTGATAGAGAAACTCTACGAACTCGACGAGAAGAGAAGCGTTGCCCAGGCACCGTAGGAGGTTGTTATCTACACCAGGCCCGGTTGTCCATCCTGTGCTGAGCGTAAGCGAGGCCTTCAAGAACTGGGACTCGCCCACTGATCTCCAGTTGTACTAAGGAACGGACTACCAGCTCGGCAAGGGATAGGTCTCGCGGTCAACGAGAGTCCAGATGCAGGCGTTCCTTGGATGTCAACTCATACTCGATTGGTCGCAGGTCTGCTAGCAGCCCAGCAATCGCCTGGCTAGCCTGTACCTTTTGCGCGAATTGAACGATATACACGCCTCTATGATCTTCTTGTATTTCATAGGAGGGCACGAGGCGGATGGCCCGTTGACACTGAGAAAATGGAAATCCGTCATGCCAGTAGTCAACGGGATAGTAGGCTTACAGCAAGCTCATAGGCTTTTCGAATGTGTTGTTGATCTCTTCATTGATACCAGTGAGACTCAGAAAGCTACCGCAGAAGGGACCAAATGGCAGTCCGAGTTAAGGTTCAGTGGCAAACCGGGAATCGGACGAGAGAGGAGTGCCCCTCGCTCATTCGATGAGTGAAGCTACGCATCCTGTCTTCCCTGGCCCCTGTATTTCCATAGAACCACTCCTAGAACCGCTGTAACGATGGAGACTGTGGCCAGAACCGGTAAAGCCGTGTGGTAGCTGCCAGTCGTATCGAACACATACCCGGCAAAGGGCGCCCCACCAGCTCCACCGATGGTGTTGTAGAGCATGAGGGCGCCGATTATGGCTCCCAGCGACTTTGTGCCAAACAACTCCGAGGGCACCAACGTCGCCAGAGGGATTACGCCACCATAGGCAAGGCCGAGGGCGATGGCAAATACGTAGAACGCCCAGATCGCCTGTGCGAAGATAAGCCAAACGAAGGCCAGCGCCGACAACATCAGGCACAGACTCAGTGCTCGCCTTGTCCCTAGCTTATCCGATACAAAACCTGCGGAGGCACGGCTAGCAACACTACAGCCAGCGATGACAGAGAGTATGCTGGCTGCCGCGATCTCGGGGATTCCACTGGCAGTCGCATGGGGAACGATATGAACAACGATTGCCTGTAAACAGAAAAAATACAGGAACCCTATGGCGCCGTAAATCCAGAATGAGATGCTTCTTAAGGCTTCGCCAAGGGACACCCCTCCCATTGGAGCATCGATGACCGTGCCGTCGGCATCATCAGGGTCGCCATAAGGCCTCCTCCCCATCTGGGCAGGGCTTTTCCTGACAAATTGGGCTAGAGGGATGATGATTGCCCAGGCAATTACACCAAGAATGAGAAATGCCTTTTGCCAGCCGTGGGCAGATATCAGCATGTGCGCCAGCAGCGGTGAGACGATTGCCCCCACGCCGAAGCCGGTGGCCAGAATACTGACAGCTATTCCCCTTTTCTGCACGAACCATCTCGGTATGGTGGAAACCAGAGGGGATATCAAACAACCGAAAGCTAATCCAATGAATAGCCCCCAGAATATGTATGTGTCACCCAATGTACTAACCTGACTCATGAGGACAAACCCGGCACCCATCATTATGCCGCCCAGGCTAACCAGAATCCGGGGTCCGTATTTATCACTCAGCTTGCCAGTGACTATGGCCAGGGCCCCTGCCACCATAAAAGCTATTGACGGCGCCAATGACAGCGGGCCTCTGTCCCATTCGAAGTCTGTTATCAACGGTTCCAGGAAGACGCCGAAGGTGTAAACCGAAAGCGAGCACGCTGCCATGATGCCGGCGCTGGCCAGCGCTACAATCCACCCGTAGTGGACACGGTCTAATCTCATGAACTTGCAATTTAACACACGGAGTGCTCCAGGGCAAAACCGGGGCGAGTCAGTTCCTCTGCCGGGGTACACACTCCGCGCCGCTGCTATTCCCTAAGCCAGGAGGTGCGCTTCGGGCTCAAAGGTGGTTAAGATTGGACGAACGGTTTCTCGTGGGGTGTATGCTTTGCCAGACGGCTGGTTGACCACTTGATAACATTGGCCATATAATAGACGACAAACCTATAAGGAGGGTATCATGACTGACAGTGTTTACAAGATAATAACGTTGGTAGGCACCAGCACCGAGTCCTGGGAAAAGGCGGCTGCCGCCGCAGTTGAACTGGCCACGAAGACCTTGCGTGATCTGCGTGTTGCCGAGGTCGAGGAGTTGGACATGACTCTGGACAACGGCAAGATCGTCTCTTA
>SOJG01000111.1 GCA_004375885.1 Dehalococcoidia bacterium | reverse complement strand
TATCACCAGGCGGCTGAGCCCGCCCAGCGCCGAGGCCATGGTCTGAAACATCAGCCGGGCCGGCGGAGTAACGTGGAGCGGCAGGCTGTGCGTATCCAATCGTTGGAGGAAACGGGCCAGTCTTGCCATCGCACCTCCCTGCACAGGCATAGAGCCATGACCTCCCGGCCCGCGGAACCGGACCCGCAGCCAGCAGACTTGCTTCTCTGCTACCTGGATAGGGTAGAACCGGCGCCTGCCGATCGAAAGGGAGAACCCGCCGAACTCTCCCAACGCGTAGCGAATGCCGGAGAACACTTCGGGGTGCGATTCGACCAGGAACCCGGCACCGTAAGCTCCGAAGGTCTCCTCGTCGGGGACGATGGCCAGGATCACATCACCCGGCAGCTGTGTCTGCTCGGTCTTGGCCCGCAGGACCGCGGCCAGCATCATCGCCACGCCACCCTTCATGTCCAGCGCGCCCCTGCCCCATACGCAGCCATCCGCCAGGACGCCAGAAAAGGGAGGCTGCTGCCAGCCCTGATTCTCGGCCGGCACCACGTCCACATGTCCGTACAGAAGAAGGGGTGGTGAATTCCCCCGGCCGGGCAGGCGCGCTATCAAGTTGGGGCGGGAAGAGGATTTGGCAAGCAGCCTGGTCTCAATCCCGGCCTGCGTCAGCAGTTCGTTGATGAAAGCGATGCATTCCGCTTCGTTGCCCGGTGGGTTCCTGGTGTCAAACTGGATCAGTCTCTGCAGGATCTCGACGGGGCTGTGAGGCGTGGGTGAAGCGGCGCCTTCTTTGCTCATTGACCTGATTCTTTCAAGGGGGGCCACAATGATCTGGCCGGGGAGTGCAGGCCCCCATATCCGTTTTCATGCCTGTTTGCTGCACTTATTCTATAAGCATGTACTGTATTACGAGGCAGCACGGCGTGTCAAGGATTCCCCGTTTAGATGGCGTTGAGCCGTAAGGGTTAGTTCGATGTAGAAGCAGCAACTTTGCCGTTCAGTCGTCCTCTCAGATGTCGCCTGCGTCCGTTTGCTGGCCAGTAACAGTTGTTACTTCAAAAAGCGTAAATCTTGTTTACGTCCCGGATCGAGGCTTCGCGCACTGCTATTCGGCTTTCCGACGGGTGCTCGATGCTTTCGATCCACTCTCGCTTGCAGCGAATCGGCATTCGGAGCTTATAGGGCCTGCATCGGCTGATGACGGCCAGGGCCCTCTTGGCACCCTCGAAGATGGCCGTTCGGGTCTCTTGGAGAGGATACAGCTCCGCAGCTTCACGACTGATGCCCCTCTTGGTGACAACGGTAATAACATTCCTTCCCAGAAAACGTGTTGCCTCGCGGCACGTCGCGGTGTCCCCGGTCACCATGATAACCGGGATGCCAAGATGGCCGGCCAGCAACGCCGTCTGCGCTATCTCCCCTGACTCACGCTCGTTGTACCAATATCTCATCTCGGTCATCGAGCTCCGGGTGTGGTTCAAGACGCCGTCCGCAGTGCCCTTCATCGCATGATAGCCCAATAGAACGACGCCGTCGAAAGTCTTGTCCAGTCCCTCCACGGGGCTTCTCGGTTTCCCCGTGATATACGTCGCGCCTGGTTCCATCAGATGGGGGATGAAGTTGTCTCCTCCTCCATGGCCATCAGCGACAACGATTTTGGCGGCACCAGCTTCACGGAGCCCGTGGATCAGCGCTGCAATGTCGCCCATCAGGTACTCCACAGCCTGGACATACAACGCCGATGTTCGGTCCCTGGTCTGGGCAAACCGCCACACTCCACTTGCACCCTCCAGATCTGTTGCGACATAGACCTTCCACTCAGTTTGTGCCATAAGCATAGTCCTTTCCCGCGGCCAACATCGATTCTTATACCCGTTTCATATACTTAATTCTATAGGCATGTACTGTATGACGAGGCACAGGAAAGCGCGGAATTCTCACTTCTGCCTGGTGGCCCATAGTGATGAAGCATCGAACGCCTCTCCTTTGAGTTTGGCCTCTAGGATTTTCTCTAGGTCCTCTATGGGTACCCGGATCTGTGCCAGGCTGTCCCTATCCCGAATGGTAACCTGCCTATCGTCTAATGACTCAAAGTCCACGGTGACACAGAACGGGGTGCCGATTTCGTCCTGACGCCTGTACCTTCGCCCTATGCTTTGTGAATCATCGTAATCGGTCACGAAATTTGGACACAGTTTGTTGAAAACCTCTTTAGCCAGAGGGGTTAATTTTTCATTCCTGCTTAAGGGCAAAACAGCTACCTTAATAGGAGCCAGAGAACGGTGCAGGTGTAGAACTGTTCTCTTTTCTCCTTCGACTTCCTCTTCATCATAGGCATCAATGAGGAAAGCCAGGACAGAGCGGTCGACACCAGCCGAAGGCTCAATAACATAGGGCACGTACCTCTCGTTGGCCTCGGCATCGTAGTACGTGAGCTCTCTGCCGCTAGCCTTGGCATGCTGGGTAAGATCGAAATCGCCCCTGTTGGCGATACCCTCAAGCTCTGACCAGCCCATGGGAAACAGGTAGTCGATGTCATAGCAGGCTTT
>SOJG01000117.1 GCA_004375885.1 Dehalococcoidia bacterium | reverse complement strand
TCAAGATGATATGTCACCCCGAATCTATCACGAAGGGGAGGACTCAATAGAGCAAGGCGCGTAGTAGCCCCGATTAAGGTAAAGTGAGGCAAACTCAGCCGCAAATCTCTAGCAGCTGGACCCTTGCCCAAAAAGATGTCAAAAGCGAAATCCTCCATTGCCGGATAGAGTTTTTCTTCTACTGTATGGCTAAGCCTGTGTATCTCGTCAATAAAAAGGATATCCCCCTCATGCAGATTGGTAAGGATAGCTGCCAAGTCTCCAGTCCGTTCTATCGCCGGCCCAGAACTGACCTTGATATTAACTCCCATCTCAGCAGCGATGATGTAGGCAAGGGTAGTCTTTCCCAAACCGGGGGACCCATAGAGGATGATATGATCCAGCGGCTCGCCCCTTTTTTGAGCGGCGACAATAGCTATTTTCAGGTTATCTTTGAGTTTTTCTTGACCTATGAATTCACCAAGTCGCCTGGGACGAAGGTCGAAGTCAATCGAGCTATCTTCGGTTCCTGCCTTACCTGAAATGAGCCGCATCGCTAACCTGTGGAAATCAGACTTCTACTAGCTCTCTGGCTCCAGATCGGCAGTCTCCTCTTCATCGACATC
Source organism: Dehalococcoidia bacterium (assembly GCA_004375885.1). Taxonomy (GTDB): domain Bacteria; phylum Chloroflexota; class Dehalococcoidia; order GIF9; family AB-539-J10; genus RBG-13-51-36. The sequence goes on along the minus strand of SOJG01000117.1, from coordinate 7,839 downwards.
TCCCCCCGTCAATCTTCTGCCATCATCAGGACCAGCAGAGAGGATCCGAGACGGGATGAGCTTACCGAGAATAACGTTTTCTTTGAGACCACGAAGCCGATCCAGCTTCCCTTTGATCGCGGCATCAACAAGAACCCGGCCGGTCTCCTGGAAGGAAGCGGCCGCCAGCCAACTCTCCTTGCTTAAACTGGCTCTAGTTATCCCGAGAAGCGCAGCGTGAGCCGTCGCCGGCTCACCTCCCTCGGCCAGCACCTTGGCATTTATGTCTTCATAGTTAAATCGGTCAACTAACTCGCCAGGCAAGAGCTTTGTATCTCCTGAGGAGACAATCCTCACGTTGCTCAACATCCGCGTGGCAATGACGGCAATGTGCTTATCATGTATAGCCACCCCTTGCGCCCGATACACTTTTTGTATTTCATCAATCACATATTGTTGGACGGCATGTTTTCCCGTGATGCGCAAGATATCGTGAGGATCGATTGGCCCTCTAGTAAGCCGGTCGCCTGCCTTGACCTTGTCTCCTGTCTCGACAAGCAGATGTGCACCGCGGCCAACGCTGTATTCTCTTTCCTCCCTCTCTTCATACCTCACATACACAAGATCACGCTCAGCGATGACCTCCCCAGCTACCCTAGCTGCTATGGGTCGGGATTGCTTCCCCTTCTTGCGGGTAGCAGCCGGCAATCTCTCGTCGGTCTGCCCGGGCAGAGAAAAGAGGATGCTGCCAGCAGCAACCGATTGCCCATCTATCACAGCTAGCTCCGCTCCTGGTGGAATTGGGTATTCGTCCAGATAGAATTCAGAACTAGTGACTTTGATTGTACTCTCTCCATCAGTATGAGCTACTTCAACCGTGCCATCGATCTCGGAAATTATGGCATTGCTATTGGGTATTCTGGCCTCAAAAAGCTCTTCCACCCGAGGCAGCCCAGTGGTGATATCCGTACCGACTATGCCCCCTGTGTGAAAAGTCTGCAGAGTGAGCTGAGTCCCAGGCTCACCGATGCTTTGGGCGGCAATGACTCCTACAGCGGTGCCAAGCTTCACCAGTTGCTTTCTCCCCAGGTCCCTTCCGTAGCAGTTCCTACAAATGCCATATCGAGCACGACACGTAAGAGGGGACCTCACATGTACCTGGGTAACGCCGGCGTCGACAATCTGTTGCACCTTCTCTTCGTCGATTTCCTCGTCACGTTCCACGATGACTGCATCTGTACGCGGGTCAACGATCTTGATTGCCGCCAGGTAGCCAATAATCCGGTTCTCAAAGGGAGGAAGGGACCCATCTGCAGTTTCCCGGGATATCCAGACTCCTTCGCTGGTACCACAGTCCATCTCAGTTACAATGACATCCTGAGCTACATCGACAAGGCGTCTGGTAAGATAACCACTATTCGATGTCCTCAAAGCGGTATCGGTCAGTCCCTTGCGGCCGCCATGGGTAGAAATGAAGTACTCCATGGGTGACAGTCCGTCACGGAGGCTCGATTTGATGGGAAAATCTATTATCCTCCCCGAGGGGTCGGTCATCAACCCCCGTATCCCTGCCATCTGCCTGATTTGAGAGATATTTCCCTTGGCACCCGATGTAGCCATCATGTAGATGCTACCATAAGGATCGAGCGATCGGGATATGTCCTCCGTAATCTTGTCTGTAGCCTCCATCCACACTTGAACTGTATTCTCGTACTTCTCACCCTCAGTGATCAAGCCATGGTCAAACTGCTCCTCAATAAGGCGCATTCTCTCATCGGCTTCCTCAAGAATCCTGTGCTTCTCCGGAGGCTCTTCAATATCATCCATAGAGACGGAAATGCCTGACTTCGTAGCGTAGTCAAACCCTATCTGCTTAAGTCTATCAAGGACCCCGGCAGTAGCTTCATTGCCCAGCAGACGAATACATTCGGAGACTAGTGCTCTTAACGAAGCCTTATCTACAACTCGATTGCAGAACCGAAGCTGCGGAGGCAAGGCATCGTTGAACAGAATTCTGCCCACTGTAGTGTTGATCCTCCCCCCATCTGAACGAAGTGAAGGATCCTGCACAACAACCTGGGCACCAAGCTCGATAACTCCAAGCTCGTAAGCTAACCTGGCCTCGTCAAAACTGCCAAAAAGCTTCCCTTCACCTTTGGCTCCGGGCTTCGCCAGGGTAAGATAATAGCAGCCCAGAACCATATCTAGAGAGGGTGTTGTCACGGGCTCACCGGAACTCGGGAGCAACATGTTATAGGGACTGAGCATGTGTTCCCTGGCTTCTTTAACCGCGGCCTTCGATAATGGCACATGAACTGCCATTTGGTCTCCATCAAAATCGGCACCAAAGGCAGTACAAACCAAGGGGTGGAGCTGAAAAGCATCACCATCGATCAACACCGGTTCAAAGGCTTGAATGCTGAGCCGATGCAGTGTGGGGGCCCGATTAAGCAATACGGGACGCTCCTTAACTACTTCATATAGCGCATCCCAGACCTCAGGGCTACCTCTTTCCACCAGACGGCGGGCGCTCTTCAGATTATTGGCATATCCATTCCTTATCAGTTTGTGCATAACTGAAGGCTTGAATAGCTCCAAAGCGACGTGGCGTGGCAAACCGCATTGATGCAGCTTGAGTTGAGGCCCGACAACAATGACCGAGCGACCGCTGTAGTCCACTCGCTTACCGAGAAGATTCTGCCGAAACCGCCCTTGCTTGCCCTTCAGAATATCCGAAAGCGATTTCAAGGCATGCTTATTACCGGTCGTAACTGCGCGGCCCCTGCGCCCATTGTCTATAAGGGCATCCACAGCTTCCTGCAGCATTCGCTTCTCATTTCGGATTATTATCTCAGGGGCACCTAACTTCATAAGACGGCGCAGCCGGTTATTACGATTGATAACCCGCCGATAGAGGTCGTTAAGATCGCTAATAACAAAACGGCCACCGTCCAGCTGCACTATGGGACGAAGCGCGGGGGGCAATACGGGAAGCACGGTCAGAACCAGCCATTCAGGCTTATTCCCGCTGAGCCTGAAAGCTTCAACTAACTGTAGCCGCTGACTGACCCTCTTGCGGTATCCGCCCGAGGTGTTACGGACCTGTTCAAGAAGTCTCTGATGCAGAGCATCCATATCAATCTGCCTCAGTATCTGGAGAATGGCCTCAGCGCCCATACCCGTTTCAAAAACGGCACCATATTTGTCCTTGAGTCTCCTGCATTCCTCTTCGTTAAGCAACCTCAGTGGCTGAAGACTATCTATCTCTCCAACGCCCGCCTTCAACTCTTCTTCAAGTCTTGCCTTCCTCTCCACAAAACCGGCACGAAGCTGGTTCACTTCCTTAATCTTGACATCTTCCTCCAGGCTTTTGGCCTCCAGCTCTTCGATCTTCTTGTTCAAGCCTTCGTCTTGCTCAACGATTTTCCCCGCTATTTCCTCCTCGAGGTGGCGAAGCTTTCTCTGTTTAGCCTCTTCATCAACAGAGATGATGATATACCGAGCAAAATAGATGACTCCTTCCAACTCCCGAGGAGATAGATCGAGAAGCAGCCCAAGCCGACTGGGCACCAGCTTGGCAAACCAGATGTGGGTGACCGGCGCAGCTAGTTCTATATGTCCTATGCGTTCCCGCCGTACCCCGGAATGAGCTACCTCGACACCACATTTGTCACAGATAACTCCTTTATACCTCGCCTTCTTATATTTGCCGCAGTGGCATTCAAAATCCTTAACAGGGCCGAAAATCTTCTCACAAAAAAGCCCATCTCTTTCTGGCTTCAAGGTCCGGTAATTTATGGTCTCCGCCTTCGTTACGTCACCATGAGACCAGCTCCTGATTTGCTCAGATGAGGCAAGACTTATTCGAATACCGTTAATGCCGTCAAATTGGGACATTTTCCCCCTCGCTAAGCAGTTCCACAGCGAAACCCAAACTGCGTAGCTCCATGAACAAAACCTTGGTCGATTCCGGAATGCCAAGCTGTTGAATATCCTCGCCTTTGACAAGAGATTCATAGGCCTTGGCCCGTCCCATTACATCGTCTGACTTTACTGTAAGCATCTCCTGAAGTGTATGAGCGGCGCCGTGTCCTTCCAACGCCCATACCTCCATCTCGCCAAATCTCTGACCTCCAAACTGAGCTTTGCCTCCCAATGGTTGCTGGGTGATTAGGGAGTATGGACCCGTGGAACGAGCATGCACCTTATCACCAACAAGATGAATCAGTTTCATCATGTATACATTGCCTACAGTCACGGGCTTGTCAAACAACTCACCAGTTCTCCCGTCTCGAAGTTCCATTTTGCCGAAGATGGGAGGATACAGCTTTCGCTCCTTGTAAACCTTTTGTACCATCTGCTCTAGATCCTGGTCACTGAGAGATCTAAGCTGATCACTATCAGCTATGCCCAGCTCTTCAAGCCACAGACACAGAGAAACTCTCCTGGCCACGCCCCTATGCTCTTCATCCATTACTTCTCTGCCGTCAAAACCATGACGGGCAAGCCATTCTTCCGCCTTTTCCAGGTCGACGTTGGGCTTTCCCGAATTCTGGGGGCTGAAGTTAACGGCGCCGGCTTTCCAGGCTATCCAGGTTCTAGCTAAGTCATCCTCAATAGTCAGGGCATCAGCCCCATCAAAGATAGGATTGATAGCCCTGAAACCCAGTGTGTGAGCTGCCCAACCCAGATGAGCCTCCATTACCTGTCCAATGTTCATACGGGAGGGAACACCTAGAGGATTAAGGATAACGTCTACGGGCGTGCCATCCGGTAAGAATGGCATCTCTTCTTCGGGCAATATTACGGAAACGACCCCTTTATTGCCATGCCTGCCCGACATCTTATCCCCCACTGAGATTTTGCGCTTCTGAGCAACCCACACCTGTATAAGCTGGTGCACACCGGCAGGTAGTTCATCATGCCTGTCACGAGAAAAAACTCGAGTTCTGATTACCCTTCCCCATTCTCCGGATGGCATTCTGAGAGAGCTATCCTTGACCTCACGTGTCTTTTCACCAAAGATGGCCCGTAACAACTTCTCTTCCGCTGAAGGCTCGGTTTCACCCTTGGGAGTAATCTTCCCGACCAGAATATCATTGGGCCGCACTTCAGCTCCGATACGCACAATACCCATCTCATCCAGGTCAGAGAGATTCTCTTCGCTCACATTAGGTATGTCTCTTGTAATCTCTTCAGGACCGAGCTTGGTATCGCGCTCCTCTATTTCGTGTTTCTCGATGTGAATGGAAGTATAGATATCATTCTTGACCAGCTTTCGGCTGATTATTATGGCATCTTCGAAGTTATATCCCTGCCAGCTCATAAAAGCACAGATGATGTTCTGTCCCAAGGCGAGATTCCCATCATCTATGGAAAAGCTATCTACCAGCACTTGTCCTTTCTTGACATTGTCACCTTTGTTCACAATAGGATGTTGATTAATGCACGTTCCCTGATTAGTTCTGGCAAACTTCATCAAAGGGAACGATTGCTCTTCTCCACTTCTATTCCGAATCGCTACCCGGGAGCTTGTCGCTGAAGTAACCACAGCATCGTTGGGGGCAAATATCACCTGGTCACTATATTTGGCCACCTCGCCTTCCATACCGGTGCCCACCAAAGGACACTCAGGACGTAGTAACGGTACTGCCTGCCGCTGCATGTTACAGCCCATTAGAGCTCGATTAGCGTCATCATGTTCAAGAAAGGGGATAAGACAAGCCGCTATACTGAATAGCTGTTTCGGTGATACATCGATAAAGTCTACCCTGTCTACCGATTCCTTGAAGTATTTGTCTGCCCTCTTAACCTCAACCTTGTCGTAGAGAAACTCGTTTCTTTCATTGAGAGGAGCATTAGCTTGCGCAATAGCATACTGACCTTCCTCATCAGCGGTCAGATAAACGACGTGGGTTGAGACGAAAGGAGCTACCTCGATATTCCGAGGCGGAAGAGAGGACAACTTCTGCGCTAGCCGCTTTGTGCCTGGCGTCCCAGCCTTGGCCACAAGCTTGCCCTCACTATCCGCTATATCTTCGTTGATTGTTCTTCCCATCAACGCCTCCACCGTATTGGGAACCTCGTGGAGCACCCTGAGATATGGCGTCTCTATGAAGCCATATTCATTGACCGAGGCGTAAGTGGCTAGGTAGCCTATAAGACCGATGTTCGGCCCCTCAGGCGTTTCTATGGGGCACATCCTACCATAGTGAGAGTGATGCACATCACGAACCTCAAATCCAGCCTGCTTTCTCGAGAGGCCACCGGGACCCATGGCAGAAAGACGGCGCTTGTGAGCTAGCTCAGCCAGCGGATTAGTCTGATCCATGAATTGAGATAACTGGGACCGGCCGAAGAACTCCCTGATAGCGACTGCTACCGGGCGAATGTTGACCAAAGCGGTAGGAGTTGCTGCCTCGGGGCCGAGAATACTCATCCGCTCCTTGATAGCTCTCTCCAATCTCAGCAAGCCGACACGGAACTGCTTCTGTATCAAGAACCCTACGGCCTGTGCTCTTCGATTACCTAGATGATCAATGTCATCAGGAGCTTCCCTGCCAATATTAACTGCAATAATGCGACGAACTATTTGCACCAAATCTTCAGGGGTCAAGCCAGTGCAATTCCCGGGGATATCAAGGCCCAGCTTCTTGTTGAGCTTGTAGCGACCCACTTTGCCGAGGCTGTAGCGTCGAGGGTTAAACAGGAAATTATTCAGCAGAGCCTGGGCACTGGTAAGGCTAGGAGCTTCACCGGAAGACAGTTTTCTATATATATCGAACAGGGCATCCGTCTTGTTCCTGACCATGGGGTCTCGCTCAATTGTGGAGCGGACAAAAGCATGGTCAGGCGAATTGTCGACATCTTGGAAGAGGGAAAACAATACCTCATCGCTTTCAAAGCCTATGGCACGCAATAGGGTGGTAACCGGTATCTTTCGCTTTCCGCTCACCTTGACCGAAATCACATCTCGATTGGACGTGTCAAAATCAAGCCATGCCCCGTGCTCAGCAACAAGCTTAGCCCACCCCAATTGCCGCCCGCTTGAGGGATCCTTATCTAACGTGAAATATACGCCGGGGAAACGGGTCAGTTGGTTGACTACTACCCGCTCTACTCCAGAGACAACGAAAGTGGCGGCATCCGTCATCAAAGGGAAGTCGCTGAAGTACAACTCCTGTTCCTTGATCTCCCCTGTCTCCTTGACCACCAATTGCGCAGTGACATGAATAGGAGACGAATAGGTCAGACCACGTTCAAGACATTCAGAGATAGAATGCGGAGGCTCTCGAAACTCATAGTCCACGAAATGTAATTCTAGCCTCGTGTTTGTATAATCTTGAATCGGCGAGATCTCCCGGAGTAGCTCTTTCAAACCTTCTTCCTGAAACCAGCGGAAGGAATCAAGCTGAACCTGAATGAGGTCAGGTATTGCTAAAGTCTCGGGCAGTCTAGCGAAGGACTTCAGTCGCTTGTGTTTAGGCATAGAGGAAACGATCCTGATTCTTCTTCAAAATAGTACGCCGAAGATACTAACTGGGAAAATTTAGGGTCAAAAAGCCAAAACAGAACGGGGCATAACGCAAACCCAATAGTTTAACATCGTCATTTAATTCTGTCAAGCCCGTGTGGGCTCTTTGTCAAATTGTGTGGAAATAGCTACGAGATGGTACAAATCCCAGGAGCATTTTTCTGCAATAGACATCCACATTCCTTAGACCATAGGAGACCCTTTTGAGCATTTTGATCTTTGTGTTGCATCCTTCAGTGAAGCCATTGGTAGTACCTATTGTCGAAGTAGTTCAAAATAGGGTCCCTCCATCGTCTCAAAGTGTTACCCCATCTTATTAGCTCTCC
>SOJG01000116.1 GCA_004375885.1 Dehalococcoidia bacterium | reverse complement strand
CCACCGAATTTGAGAAACGCCTAGCCAGCGTCGCTATGGAGGTCCTGGGCCTTTACGGACAGTTGATGTCAGATTCCGACTTAGTGCCCCTGCGGGGTATGGCCCCGCATTCATACTTGGGCTCTAAAGGTTACAGCCTTCAAGCAGGCACAACAGAAATCCTGAAAAACATCCTGGCTGTGCGGGGACTGGGATTACCAAGCTCATGAGTCGCCATAACAATCGAGGCCAAGGGCGTAGCGACTCCAGGACTCCCTGCCAGCGGCTCGGAACGCCTTCTGGAACGGCGGACACAGGAGGACAGCGATGAAATTGACCCTTACTGAAGAACAGGAAATGCTGAAGAAGACAGCCCGTGACTTCTTTACTGATAAGTGCTCCAAGACGTTCATCAAAGAGATGGTAGAGAGCGAGGCAGGGTATTCGAGCCAGCTCTGGCAGGAGATGGCTGTGCTGGGCTGGATGGGCTTGGCTTTCCCGGAGCAATATGGCGGCGGCGGTATGAGTTTCCTTGACCTGGCGGTCCTACTAGAAGAGATGGGACGGGCAAGTGTGCCCGGACCTTTTTTCTCCACTGTGGTTCTCGGTGGCTTGCCCATTCTAGATGTGGGGAGCGATGAGCAAAAACAGAAATACCTCCCCGAGCTAATCCGCGGGGAGAAAATCTTGACCTTAGCTTTGACTGAACCGGGTTACGGGGATTACTATGGCTCTGCAATCAAGGTCGAGGCTACTCCGGATGACGGCAGCTATATCGTCAGCGGCACGAAGCTGTTCGTCTCTGATGCCCATGTTGCTGACTATCTGCTAGTTGTTGCCAGGACCAAACCTGCAAAGGGGGTCACCATATTCGTGAGTGATGCCACGAGTCCCAAGATAAGTTGCACCGTTCTAAAGACTATCGCCGGTGATAAGCTGTGCGAAGTGGTATTTGGCCAAGTGCCGGTGCCTGAAGCCAACATGCTAGGACAACCGGATCAGGCATGGAGCGAGGTGCACAAGATAGTCGAGCGGGCAGCGGTGGGAAAGTGCTGTGAGATGGTCGGCAGCCTTCAGCGCGTATTGGAGATGACTCTCGAGTACGCCAAGGAAAGGAAACAGTTTGATCGTCCCATCGGCAGCTTCCAGGTGATACAGCATTATTGTGCCGACATGGCAACCGACGTTGACGCTGCCAGGTTTAGTACCTACCGGGCAGCCTGGATGCTAAGTGAGGGGCTCCCCTGTACTAAAGAGGTGGCCATAGCCAAGGCCTGGATGGGCGAGGCATCCCAGCGTGTCCTTGCCCTGGCCCATCAAATCCATGGGGCTATCGGCGTTACCTTAGAACACGATCTGCATTTCCACACCAGGCGGGCCAAAGCCGCTGAGCTTGCCTTTGGTGATGCCAGTTTCTATCGGGAAGTCGTAGCTAAGGAGATGGGACTGTGATGGCCAAGCTGTTTCAGGGAGTTGCGACTCCACCAGGCCGCGGCTGTTGTCTGCATTACGGTTGCGTGCTCGCCGGCAATGGAGCTGCCCGGAGTGAGCATTGGATTGAAGGAGAGTCCCTGGATGATGGGGGTGTCTGTCAGGCTTCCGTATACTGCTGACAGCCTGGCGGCGCCGTGCACGCTCTTGGGAAACTGAATTGAGCAGCCGAAAAACTGCAACTGCTATGGAGATTAGAAAGATAGGCGTAGTTGGCTGCGGATTTATGGGCTCTGGCATCGTCCAGGTCTGTGCTCAGGCTGGCTACGACGTAGTGGTTGCGGAGATCAGCGAGCAAATCCTCAGCAAGGGCCTGGCAACAGTAGAATACTATCTGAGCCGAGATGTGGCAAAAGGCAGGATATCCCAGCAGGACAAGGATTCGATGCAGGCTTGCATCAGGGGTGGCATCACTAAGGAGGACTTGACCGACCGCGACCTAGTTATTGAAGCTGTTCCAGAGGACATGAAAATCAAGAAGGAGCTCTTTGCCGAGCTGGACAGGCTCTGCCCCGGGCACACGATCCTTTGCTCCAACACATCATGTCTGTCCGTTACTGAGCTTGCCCGAGCAACCAGTCGGCCGGACCGGGTACTCGGGATGCACTTCCTCTCGCCGGTGCCGCGAAGCAGGCTACTCGAGATTGTCAGAGCGGATACGACCAGTGAGGAGACCCTCGCTACGGTGAAGGCATTTGGCCGTTCGCTTGGAAAGGAAATCCTCGTCGCAAGGGATACTCCCGGGTTCATTTTCAACTACCTGCTATTAGCGTTGACGGGGGCCGCTGTACGCCTGCTGGAGAATGGCGTGGCTAGCGCAGAGGATATTGATAAGAGCATGACCCTTGGACTGGGTCACCCTATAGGACCGCTGGCCCTGGCTGACTTCAACGGCCTGGACGTTGGTTACATGGTAGCCCACGCAATGTATGAGAGGAGCAAGGATCCCTGCCTTGCCCCCTCCGCTATGCTGAAGAGGATGGTCGAATCCGGTCGCTTGGGCCGTAAGGCTGGTGAAGGATTCTACAAGTACAGCCAAGGGGAGTAGCGCCTGAACACAGGACCGTCAGGCTGAGGATACCGTGCGGACAGCCTTTTTCTCATGGTTGCCCTTCACAGGTTGCCCCTGTATCCAAGGGCAGAGTACCGCCTTAAGGGCCGGATTTCAGAGCGCTTCT
>SOJG01000030.1 GCA_004375885.1 Dehalococcoidia bacterium | reverse complement strand
GGGCCCAGCCCATCTCCACCTTACGCGCCGATGCATGTGCTGGCGAGGCTTAGCCCCGGCTTGCAGGTAAGGCTGAGCGCCTCACAGCCGGGGAAGGCGAATGAAATCGACACGTGCTCTTGAGATGGCCGCTTAGTTGAAACCGAGCCAGGTGGTGGTGTTTTGAACAGGCTCCCGCTCAGTTTCCAGCTTGTTGGCAGGGAAGTCCCAGGCAGGGTAGCCAATAGCTACGGCTGCTATTATCCGCTTGGACTCCGGTATGCGGGCGTATTTTCTTAACACCTGGGGATAAGCTACTCCCTGGTCCTCGATGCAGGTCCCCAAGCCGAAGTGCAGCGCGATAAGACAGATGGTCTGTACTATGGCACCAATATCGAGCAGTGGGCCGCTTTCGCTCAGGGAGCGGTCAGTGGACACGACAATCACCGCCGGCGCATCGAAGTAACGAAATCCCCGCTCCAGCCATTGTTTCCTCTTATCCCTGTCCTCCCGGGATATGTCCATGAGCTCGAAAAGCTGCTTGGCGAGGTTCACCTGGCGCAGGCGATAAACACTGTCCTTTGGCCAGCCAACAACCGCATGCTCGGGATTGGGCGGGGCTCCGGATCTGAGCAGTTCAACGTTGCTCCGTACTACATCTTGCAGAACGCTACCAGTGAGCACCGTGAACTCCCAGGGCTGGGTGTTCATAGCGGAAGGGGCACGGCTTGCTAGTTCCAGGATTTCCTCCAGAACCTGTTTGGGCACAGGGTCAGGCCTGTAGCACCTGATACTCTTACGCTCTTTCACGGCTTCGATGATGTCCATGAACTTGCTCCTTTCAGTTATAGCCTAGTTGCTTCGCGGGATTTTAGGCCATATTATCCTGTCCCCCGGCATGGTCAGGTATTCTCTTCTGACGATGGAAGTCAGCCTGATATTCGGGATCTCTATCTGCCCTTCCCATATTATGGGGCAGGAGTTATGGGTTCTGATTCGTAGACCCTTTCCTCCGCTAGCTCTGCTTGGGTGAGAGAAACATCGGCTTCAATGTCTCTGCCCTCAATTCCTTTGGCCAGGATCTCCTTATAGTATTCGTGCTGGATGATCAGGTTCATGATTTCGTTGCTGCCGGTCCAGATCATGACAAGCCTGGCTTCCCTCAGCGCCCGTTCCAGCGGGTAGACATGGGTGTAGCCGATGCCGCCTAGAATCTGCATGGCATCATTCACCACCTCCCAATATGTCTGGGTAGCCAGTTTCTTGACCTCCGACACCAATCTTCTTTGATACCCTGCGGTGCCCACCCCATCATCGATGGTCTTGGCTACGGCATGGGCCAGCGCACTGACAGCATCGAGCTTGGTGACGCAGTCGGCTATCTTGAAGCTCACTCCTTCAAAGCTCCTTATGGTCTGGCCGAAGGCCTTCCGCTTGTTGGCATACCGAGCAGCCAGTTCCAGAATAGCCCTGGAGCCCCCCGCCCCCCCCGAGAGAAGCCTTTCCGGCACCATCAATTTGTAGAATATCTTTGCCCCTTCGTTCTCTTTCCCGAGCAGATTTTCCTCTGGCACCGGCACCTCGCGGAAGACCAATCTGCCTGTGCCTGTACCCCGGCAACCCATCAAGCCGTAGACGTGCTTTACCTCCACGCCCATGTCCCTCTCAACGATGAAGGCACTGAGAGAGTCGCGGCCGGCTCCAGGGTTAGTGACGGCAAATACAAGGAAGAAGTCGGCTCCCTCAGAGCCGACGACAAAGCGCTTCTGTCCGGTAAGGTAGTAGTGGTTCCCTTTCTTTCGAGCCATGGTGGTGGCGCCGAAGAAATCAGAACCGCCTCTTGGCTCGGTAAGTGCCTCGCCAGCCCATTGTGTGCCGGCGATCAATGGTTTGAGGTACCTCTCCTTTTGCGTCTCGGTGCCAAACACGTTTAAGCCTTCTCCAACGATGGAGGTAACTGACACGAGGCAGGCAAAAGGTACCCCCAGCTTATTGACTTCTCCTAGCTCGATGAGTTCATCCACCCATTTGAGGTCTCTGCCGCCGTATTGCCTGGGGAATCTGATGCCCAGCAGGTTTCTCCTGCCGGCCTCTCTGACGAATTCGTGGGGGAATTCGATCTTGTCCGCGTCCATGTCCAGTATAAGCTGCCGCGGTATGCTCTTGACCAGGTCCTGAACCTCCTCTCTGAACCTCCTGCGCTCTTCAGTTAGAAACACCTCTAACATTGCTTCCTCCTCTTTGGCCTTGCTAGTCGGATGTCACTATTCTGCACCGACCGACATGGTCATAGCTTGACCCTCTCGGGAATTCAGGGCAATAGTATAGCACGTGTGCGATCATCTGCAGAAAAAGCGTCTTGCGCCAGACGATTGTTGCCAGGCCTTCGGTGCTGGTCGTCGACGTGCCCTATCTTGACTTGCCACGGCTTTAAGGGCGGAAGGGGTCGGCTAAGGCTTGTCTGGCCTTCCCGCCGTGAGAAGCGGTCGGAAGTTAGGCCGGGCTAATGGGCTTCGCTCTTGAACACCAGGGCACCAACGGGACAGAGGGCAACACACTCACTGCAGTCCTGGCAAAGCGACCTGCCTAGAGGCTCATCCCCAAAAGCGGTGACCATCCTCCTGAAGCCGCGGTAAGCAAAACCAATGGTTCCTTTGCCCAGTTTTTCCTG
>SOJG01000048.1 GCA_004375885.1 Dehalococcoidia bacterium | reverse complement strand
CTTGGTTGCACACCAGGACGTATCGTTGCTGCTTAGCTCTATCGTGTGCGCAGGCTTACGCTTTAGTATGCTTGCCCATCAGTTTCATAAGACGGGATACTTGATTAGTCTCGTGAGTCACTGTCTCGCCGATGTCAGCTGCTGGATTGAGATGCTGAAGCGCCCTGTCTGTTAACGTCTCGAGCAGCCCGATCACGCTGCGCCTGTCCTCATATGGTAGAGACGACATCAGTTCCTCGACAAGCCTCCACGCAGCTGGAATTGCCGGTTTAAGAGCCAGCTCCCCCTTGCGTGTGATAACCAGACGTACTTCCCGTCGATCAGGCAGATCTCGTATTCTTTCGATCAGGCCAGCCTTCACCATGCGGTCGACTATCATGCTCACAGTGTTCACCTTATGATCTACCCACCGGCCTACGTCAGTTGGCCTTACAGGGTCGTCGAGGCATTTTATGGCGACAAGCGTTCTGTACTGCTCCGTGGTAAGCCCGAACTCGCCAACCACTCCATCCTCACATCTGAAAAGCAGTTCTCCAGTCCGCTGCAGCAGCATCCAGGCTCTCAGACTTAGATTTCCGTTTTCGGACTGCTTAGGCATGATGTTCTCCTCCTTGCTGTTTGCGCCAGCTAGCCTGCGTGTCTCCGGCCATATGCCCTGCCAACCCGCCCTGGCTAGCTACCCCCATCCCATACACCGTATTTCCACCTAGTCGACCCGACCTGATAGTAGCACGAGAATAACTCAGTGGGTATTGTGCTAACTCGCTTTTTACTCACCGTGCCAGCATGGTGTAGAATATCGAGGCAGCACGATGGTGCAGATAGGCGCGCTTATCTTCAGGCCGGACCGGAGGAGCGCAGTAAAATCGCGAAAAATGCCCGAGGAAAAAAAGATAAAGGTAGCGGTGATAGAGGATGAAGCCCTATTTCGGGAAATGCTGGTGGGCGCTCTATCGCGGGAGGCGCGTCTGGAGGTGGTGGGCACGGCGGACAATGCCGAGAAGGCGATTGCGCTTGCCCGGGCGGCCAAACCCGACGTGATGCTGATGGACATTGAACTGGCCGGGGAGATGGACGGCATTGAGGCAGCACTGGAGATCAAGAGGGCACGCCCGGAGATTGGCATCGTCATCCTCTCTTCGCATGATGATCCCCGCTACGTGACCAGCCTGCCACTGGGAGAGAGCGCCGGGTGGGCGTACCTTCTGAAGCAAACGGTGCACGACCTATCCGCAGTTATCCTGGCCATTGAGGGATGTGTGCGGGGTATGGTAGTTATGGATCCGTCTATGATGGCCAAGCTGCGCCCACGAGAGGGCTCTGAAGTGGGCAGGCTTACATCCAGGCAACAGGACGTGCTCCGGCTGCTGGCAGAGGGGTTCAGTAATGCCGGTATCGCCAGGAAGCTGGTGCTGGAGGAGAGGTCCATTGAAGGCTACATAAACGTCATCTATCAGCACCTGGGACTCTCCGGCGAGTCGGAAATCAACATGCGGGTCAAGGCTGCCCTGGCGTTTCTGAAATCCTCGCAGCGAAGGTAATCACCGGAGCAACGGTTACGTATTCGCCCCTTAGGACCGTGCTGGCACGCTATTCTGGCCTGACGGCTCCGTGATACAGTGTAAGCCTGAAGGCTGGCGCTTGAAAGGACGGAACGTGACATACAGGGCTGTTCTGGTTGACGACGATTCCCTGTTTAGAGATTGGCTGCGCTCTTTACTGGAGACAAGCGAGGACTTCAAGGTAATAGGGGAGGCATCTTGTGCTGCCGACTGCATTGTTCTTCTCAACGCGGTTAATGCCGACGTAGTTGTCGTTGACGTTCATATGCCCGGTCGCGATGGACTGGAGTTGGCCGAACATATCAAGACGCACTTCCCCGTGGTCAAGACAATAGTGACAAGCTCTCACAACGACCGGGTCTACTCCAGGCTAGCCGAGCAAGAGGGCGCCCAGGCTTTCATTCCCAAGGCCGAATTGTCTATCGCTTCCTTGCTTGAGGCCCTTCGAGCTGCACCCGTACCGTAACTCGAGTGCCCTTGCCGGGAATGCTCCTGATGGTATAGGTGCCTCCCGCCGCGGCTGCGTAGTCCGATGCAATTGCCAGACCAATACCGCTTGAGGGGCTGGATGTATCAAAGCCAGCACCATCGTCGCTCACCGTGAGGCGCAATACCTGCCCGTCAGACAGTGATAGTTTCACGACTATGTTCTTCGCCGTCAGCGTATGTTTGAGGATATTAGCCAGGGCTTCCTCGGCAATGCGATACAGCGCCAGCCTCACATTGTCAGGAATGAGCTTTCTGTCGGCTAGCTCTCTATCTCTCAATCGTTTGCTCACCTGCAAATCAACGTGGAGCTCGGTGCTATACTCGTCTACCAGAGATTCCAGGCCGGCAGATATTCCCAGGCGTAAAATGGAGGGAAAGAGGCGGTGGCTGATGGGTCGTATATGGTCATTCTGTAACTCTTCAATTGTCCGGCGGATGCTCGCCAGTTCGCCGGTCGTCCGCTCTGATGCAGGCTTGGCCTCTAGCTCTGCCAGCTTGTGTCCCAGTAATATGAGACGGTTTTGCACCGTCCCGTGAAGCTGACCGGCAATCTCTTTGCGCAGGAACTCCTGAGCGTCGATAAGGCGTCGGCGTGATTCACTGAGCTCTTCCGCCCGTGC